>CAUPHX010000034.1:0-14002 GCA_963511125.1 uncultured Deefgea sp.
ATCCGCGCCTGCGCCAAAACCGGCGACTTTGTCATTCAAAGTATCGCGCGCGGTGAGCAGTAAAATCGGCGTATTGAGGCTCAACTGACTGCGCACGCGCTGTGCCACTTCTAGGCCAGAAATCCCCGGCAGACCAATATCAAACACCAGTACATCAAATGACTGTTGTTCGAGTAAATGCAGCGCCACCGCGCCGTTCAGCGCCGCATCGACCAGATAGCCGCGTGCGCTCAAATAGTCGTACACGTTCGCGGCGATGTCGGCATCGTCTTCGAGTAGCAAAATTCGGGCGGGCATGGCGGCGTCTCATTCAGGTCAGACGTCAATTATGCCGCTTTGAGTGGATGGGGACTAGTTTGTTGCCAAAGCGAGGGTTTGAACTTGGTTTTTTAAATGCTTTGCGCGGCGTTGTTTTTAGGTATTGCCAGCTAGCCTTTGATCAATAATGGCTAGCTGGCAATAATCATCGGTGCGTCACTGCGCTGCCAGAGGCGGTTTTTCTTTCTTTGATGACGCGGATTTCTTCGTTCAGCCAAACTGCGTCTTCTGAGCCGGGTTCCAGCAAGGCGAGTAGTTTATTCCACCACTCGACGGCAGCCGCGATGTCGCCGCGCTCAACGGCTGCACTACCCGCTAGCATTAGCGCGTCAGGCTCAGAGGCGTTGATGCTGAGTGACTTCACTAATAGCTCCGTTGGGCGGCCGGCAAAGCTGGTTTTTTCGATGGCGATGACGCCCGCAAAACGCGCCAATTCTCCTGCGTCCTTTTGCAGTTCTGGCCATGCTTTCTCGTAGGCGGTCACGGCTTCGGCGTAACGTGCTTGGGCGCGATAGCTGCGCGCCAGCATCAGCCAACCCTTAGTGTCGTTCGGTTCAAGCGCCATGCGCGCTTCGAGTTTTTTGACCATGCCCGCAATTTCACTCGGGCCAACGTCGGGGCGTTGGCGTGTCATCGGATCAAGCGCAGTGGGCGTGCCGAGTTGAACATAGAGGCCGCCCGCCGCCAAAGGAATCAGGACTAGCAAAATGAGGGCTATCTTTTTGGCCGGCAGATCGATTTCTTGTGCAGCAACGGAATCTGCATTGCCAATTTCATTGAGTAAACGCGCTTCGGCCTCTTGGCGGGCTGATTGGTGGTCGCTATTGCTTAGGCGTCCTTCGCGCAAATCATCGTCGAGTTCAGCCAAAATTCTCTCGTGCAAAGCGTAGCGCGCTTGGCGAATGTCGCCTGCTTGCGAGCGGCCACGCAATAGTGGCCACACCAGCATTAGCAAGGTGCCGACGATCATCACCGCGCAAAATAAAGTAAACAAGCCGAAGTGAGATGCGTTCATGGGGTTTTTCCTTCTGATCCTTCAAATTCATTACGCAAAGCGGCCAGTGCGGCGGTATCGACTTGTTGTGGCGTTACGCTGCGGCGGCGAATCCGCCTGAGCAGTAAAATCAATCCTGCAATCAATAGCGTTGGCGGTAATAGCCACAGCAACAGTGTGCGCGCTTTAAATGGCGGGCGATAAGTAACGAAATCGCCGTAGCGGTCGGTCAGGTAGCTGATGATTTGCGGATTGGTATCCCCGGCAGCAATGCGCTCACGCACTTCGCGGCGCAAATCCTCGGCCAGCGGCGCGTGCGAGCTGGCGAGACTTTCGTTTTGGCACACCAAGCAACGCAGCTCGACGGACAACTCAATCAGCCGCGCCTCGGCGACTGGATTGCTCGCTGCGGGCGCGGCGGTTTTGGCTTGAGTTGCGATGGGTAGGCATAAAGTCAAAAGTAGAAAGAGTCCACTAAAAACGTGCCCCGCAGAAAATATCCACTTCACTTCGTCATACCGGCGTAGGCCGGTATCCAGAGCACTGGTAAAGTCGACATTGCAGCTGGATTCCGGCTTTCGCTGGAATAACGAGATGATGATTTTTCGGCGGTTTTGTGTGTGTCTTTCGTGGACAACTGGATTGGATTTTGCATTAATCATTGTGCCTTTTGCAGCTCGGGCAGCAGTTTGTCTTTGAATATCTCGGGCGTAATCGGGCCGATGTGTTTGTAGGCGATGATGCCTGCTTTGTCGATGACAAAGGTTTCTGGCACGCCGTACACACCATAATCAATCCCGACACGGCCATCACGGTCGGCAACGACCACCGCATACGGATTGCCGCGAGTTTGTAGCCACGCTTTGGCATCAGCGTCTTGGTCTTTGTACGCCAAGCCCACCAGTGTGACTTTGTAGGATTTGGCGATGTCGTTCAGCACCGGATGCTCTTGAATACAAGCACCACACCACGAAGCCCAAATATTGAGCAAATAAGCTTGGCCTTTGAGTTCTGCGGGTGAAAACTGCCCCGGCGCATCGAGTCGATCAAGCTTAAACGCGGGTGCAGGTTTACCAATCATGACCGATGGTAGTTCGCGTGGATTAAGCGTCAAGCCCACCGCCAGCAAGACCACCAGTGCCGCAAAAATAATCAATGGCGTGTAGCGTTTCATTGCGATTTCTTCCCGAAGCGTTTTTGCCGATAGCGTTTATCGCTCATCGCGATTGCGCCGCCTAAAGCCATCAACAAGCAGCCATACCAAATCCACCCCACCAGCGGTTTGTAATGAATCCGCACCAGCCAATCGCCAGTAAATGGATCTTTGCCGATGGGTTCTCCGAGCGCCACATAGATGTCTTTGATTTGCGTGTGGTAAATCGCCGCTTCGGTCATTGGCATTTGGCTAGAGAAATATTGGCGTTTTTCTGGCTTGAGCACACTGAGCGCTTTGCCATCTTGGCTCAAGGTCAGGTAGCCGACGAGCGCGGCGTAATTGCTGGCGCGTTCTGGTTTTACTGCGTCAAACCGTAGCGTGTAGCCTGCCACTTGATGCGTGTCGCCAAAGGCCATGCGTAAATCGTCTTCATGTTCGTAGCTCGACACCACGGCCACGCCAGCGACAAACACCGCAATGCCAAAGTGTGCGATATGCATGCCAGAGAACGAGGCAGGCACTTTGCACAATGCTTGCCACCACGAATTTGTTGTTTTGCGATAGCTGAGTAGTCGCAAGCTCCAATCGCGTACCGCCATCAGCGAAATCCACAGCGCAGCGGTCAGAGCAACCGCCACGCCCCAACGCCACGTACCCCAGCACAGCGGCAGCAATACACCGCCGACCAACGCCAAAATCATCGGTACTTTGCTGGCTAACCAGATACCGTGCCCGTCTTGGTGCTTCCAACGAATGGTGCCGCTGAGCCCCATGAGCAATAGTGCGGGCATCATCAATGGGATAAACACGCTATTAAAGTACGGCGGGCCGACTGATAATTTACCTTGGCCGAGTGCATCAATCAGCAACGGATACAGCGTGCCGATAAACACCGTGGCGCAAGCGACGACCAGCAGCACATTATTCGCTAGCAGCAGTGATTCACGCGAGCACCAATTAAACGCGCCACCGCCTTCTAGCATCGGCGCGCGCCAAGCGTACAGCGCCAACGACGTACCGATCACCAAACAAAGGAAAATCAAAATAAACGTGCCGCGCGCGGGATCAGTCGCAAAAGCATGGACTGAGGTCAGCACGCCAGAGCGAACGAGGAAAGTGCCAAGTAGCGACAGTGAAAACGTACTAATCGCCAGCAAGACCGTCCAATGTTTAAACGCATTGCGCTTTTCGGCCACCGCCAATGAATGGATCAGCGCAGTTCCGGCTAACCACGGCATAAACGAGGCGTTTTCCACTGGGTCCCAAAACCACCAGCCGCCCCAACCGAGTTCGTAATACGCCCAAGCACTGCCGAGCATAATCCCCAGTGTGAGCATCGCCCACGCAGCCGTCGTCCATGGGCGACTCCAGCGTGCCCATGTGGCGTCCAGCCGGCCAGAAATCAGCGCGGCGACGGCAAAGGCGAAGGCCACCGAAAAGCCGACATAGCCCATATACAGCAATGGCGGGTGGAAAATCAGCCCCAAATCTTGCAGTAGTGGATTCAAATCCGCACCATCGCTCGCTGCGGGGAGTTGCCGAGTGAAGGGGCTGGATGTGAGTAAAATAAACAAATACAAGCCGCTACCAATCCAGCCCAATACGCCGCCGACCAAAGACTGCACCGACAGCGGTAGATTGCGACCGAATACCGCCACTGCCGCGCCCCAACCGGCCAGCATCAACACCCACAGCAGGAGCGAGCCTTCGTGCCCGCCCCACACTGCGGCCACTTTGAAAAAGTCGGGCAGCAGGCTATTGGATTGGCGTACCACGTAGCGAATCGAAAAATCATCCTGCAAAAAAGCGGTCGTCAACAAGCCAAACGCGGTGCTAGTGAGCAAGAGTTGCAACACCGCAGCAGGACGTGCAACGCGCATCAGCGGTAGATTGTGCTTAATCCCTCCCCAAATCCCAAACGTGCCCTGCACCAGCGAGACGAGCAGCGCCAAAATCAGCGCAAAGGTTCCGAGTTCACCAATCATTGTGCTTCCTTTTTCGCCGCGGCTTTCTGATGCGCTTGATTCACCGCGTCTTGGGCTTCCGGTGGCATGTAGTTTTCATCGTGTTTGGCCAGCACTTCGCTGGCGGTAAACACGCCATTTTCCCAGCGACCTTCGGCGACCACGCCTTTTCCTTCTTTAAATAAATCCGGCAAGATGCCGCGATATTGCACGGGGATGACTTTGTCGGTGTCGGTGACGTCAAAGCGAATCGTTACGCCGTCCGCCGCGCGAACGAGGCTTTTATCGACCACCATCCCGCCAATTCGGAAAGCCCGACCTTGCGGCGCTTCACCGGCGGCGATTTGCGTTGGGGTGTAAAAAAACACCAGATTTTGCCGGAATGCGTTGACGACAAAAAAAGTCACCAAAGCCAGCGCGATCAATGCGCCAATAATCCAAGCTGCGCGTTTGCGACGTGGGGTCATTCTGCCGTCCTTTCTAATTCATCTGCTAAAGCCATGCGGCGTAATTGTTTTAATACGGTTTTTCGTTGTTGCTTGATGAATACCCACTCTAGGCATAGGCCGATAGCACACGCCCAAAATGATCCCCAGACATATACGCCGTGATTGCCCATGGCGATAAATTCGCTCAAGGAATTCCAAATCATTATTTTTCCCCTTGTGCAATCATGTCTTGTACCCAACGAGTGCGGCCTTCGCGCAATAAAATCAGCGTGCGAACACGGGAGAGCGCGCTGGCGATGCAGTACATCCATGCCGCAATCGACATCAATAACATCGCAATCAGCATGATGCTGGCCATTGTTGAGCCTTTTTCCATCGAAATCGACGCACCTTGATGCAGCGTATTCCACCATTTCACCGAGAAATAAATCACCGGCACATTAAACACACCAACAATCGCCAGCACGGAACCGGCTTTGTCGGCGCGGTCGGGTTCGTCGATGCTGCGCGTTAGCGCGATAAAGCCCAGATAGAGGAAAAACAGCAGCAACATCGACGTCAGCCGCGCATCCCACACCCAGTAAGTGCCCCACATCGGTTTGCCCCATAGTGCGCCAGTGAACAGCGACAAAAACGCCATCAATGCGCCGGTCGGGGCGAGCGCCTGCGCCATCATCGCCGACAGCCGAGTGCGCCACACCAAATGCATGATCGACCAAAACGCCATGACGATATAAATAAACATCGCCATCCAGCTCGTTGGCACGTGCAGGAAAATAATCCGATAACCTTCACCTTGCTGCGCGTCGGCGGGTGCTACGCCAAAACCGAGCCATAGGCCAGCGAGTGCGAACAGCGTCGCCAGCACGGCAAAGATTGGCACCAGTTTGCCTGCCAGTGGGTAGAACTGCAGCGGTGAGGCGAAGTGAAAAATGTTTAGCCAGCGTGGGGCATCATGGTTCGGTTTCATTGTTTACTGCTCAATTTATGCGGCTACGCCGCGTGTTTTACAGTCGCAATCCGCGACGGGGACTTACTTTCTTTGCTTCGCCAAAGAAAGTAAGCAAAGAAAGGCGACCCCCGCCTGCGGCCCTCCGGGCTTCCCTCGGTCGGTCGCGAGCCTAGGTCTCGCTCCACTCTCTCGGCGATGGGCGACAGGGGATTTAAAGCTCCAGCCCAATCATCGCGGCACTGCATTTCGTCTTTTTGTCGGTCGGATGAACTAAAACAGTTATCCGACAGATGTTCTTCGTTACCTTTAAAACTAGTTGCTCAGTGCAATCCTAGAATCGAAGCCGCACTGGTGGAGTAGAGGCTTTTCAACCCGTTAAAGCGAACACCGCGAGAGGAGAGAGACAAACGGTATTTTGTTTGGCTCACGACGAGCAAGGGAACGGCGGAGCCGGGGTCGCCTCGGGTCGCCTTTCTTTGCTTACTTTCTTTGGCGAAGCAAAGAAAGTGGGTCCCTGTCGCGGATTGCGACTGTAAAGCAATGTGCCGTAGGCACTGAAAAGGGTATTGACTTGAAAACATCGCTTACTCCACCGCCAGTCGTACTGCCATTGCGGCCAACCATGGCGCTAAAAATAGCGACCCACACAGGATTGCTGCCAGCAATGACAATTCGGCGTAGCCGCTTAGTCCGCCACTCACCGCAGCCACTGCGCCGCTGCCGAAAATCAGTACGGGTGCGTAGAGCGGTAGCGCCAGCAAGGCCAAGAGCATTTCACCTTGGCGCACGCCCAAGGTCAGCGCGGCGCCGATGCTGCCGAGTGCGCTGAGTGTCGGTGTGCCGAGCAGCAGTGTTGCCATCAGCATCCATAACGCATCGGCGTCCAATCCGTATTGAATGCCAAGTAGCGGTGCAATCAATGTCAGTGGTACGCCGGTGGTCAGCCAGTGGGCGATGAGTTTTCCTGCGACCATCACGCTGGCTGGTGCTGGCGCGAGCAGTAGTTGTTCGAGTGTGCCGTCTTGCCAATCGGCGTGAAACAGCCGTGGCAGTGCGAGTAAATTGGCCAAAATCGCAGCCACCCACAATACGCCGGGGCCGATACGGGCGAGCAGCTGCGGCTCGGGGCCAACGGCCAACGGGAATAGGCTGGCGACCAGTACAAAAAACACCAAGCCCACTAGCAAATCACCGCGTTGCTGCCACGCGAGTAAAAGATCGCGCTGAATAACGGTGAGGAAAAAACGGCTGTAGCTCATTTTTTCACCGACAGGGTAAGTTCGGTAATGTTGGGTATTGCCTTGGGGAGTATTTGATGTGAGGTCAGGATGGCAATACCCCCGTTGGCACAGTGCTTAGAAATCCAGCTGCCGAGTTGTTCTTGCGCTTGGGTGTCGAGTGCGACAAACGGTTCGTCGAGTAGCCACAATGGTCGAGGCGTTGCGAGCAGTCGCGCCAACGCCGCACGTTTTTTTTGTCCTTGCGACAGGCTACGCACCGGTAAATCGCATTGCCGCGCTAAACCTACGCGGGTCAATGCCTGCAAAAGCGCTGTTTCATTGAGCGGATTGCCCGCGAGTTTGGCGGCGAGTTGTAAATTGTCGAACGGGCTGAGCAAGTCTTTCAGCGCGTCTTTGTGGCCGAGGTAATGCAGCTGCGCGTAATAATCATCACCCAGAGCGGCAATGTTTTGCTCGCCCCAACGAATCTCACCGTGTTGTGGTTGAGTGAGACCCGCCAATAGTTTGAGTAAGGTGGTTTTGCCTACGCCATTTTCGCCGCGTAAATGCACGCAATCGCCCGCTTTCAGCGAGAGCGACAGCTCAGAGAACAAAGGGCGATCTCCGCGTTGCGCGGCAAGATGGGAGATAGAAAGCATGAGCGTCAGTATACGGAAGCCACTGTCCGCAGGGCGGGTATTCAGGGCTAACCAGTAAGAGGTAGTCCTTAATGCAACAAGCATGTTGTGGGATTTCTTTTATAGTAGTAGGTGCATTGCGCGAACCTAAGGCCAGTTCCACTGGGCGCAATAGCGCATTCCGCTGAATGCGGATTCCGCGCCGTTAGATTTGGCCGTACAGTACGACTCATGTTTCAAGCGCTTTTTGAAATTGAATTTGGGTGGCGAACTAAAGCATTATAAATTTCCGTGGGAGCGGGCTTGCCCGCGAATACCATGCTTCGCGGGCAAGCCCGCTCCCACGAGTTCAGAGATGTGCGATTTGAGTGAAGTCGTTTTTGGGCGTCGCCCGTTGCAGTACAAGGAAACCATGTTAAGCACCGCCACTTCACCGCCAGCATTGCCAGATCGGATTTTGGAAGATCGCTACGGCCGCGCTATTCGCTATTTGCGGCTGTCGGTGACTGATCGCTGCGATTTGCGCTGCAATTACTGCCTGCCGAAGGGCTTTGATGGTTACGAAGAACCAAAAAATTGGCTTAACTTCGATGAAATGACGCGATTGGTCGGTATTTTCGCACAAGCCGGTGTGTCGCGCGTGCGCTTGACGGGTGGTGAACCGCTATTGCGTAAAAACTTACCTGAACTCGCCGCGCGTTTGGCCGCTTTGCCCGGTATCGAAGACCTATCCTTGTCGACCAATGCCACGCAACTGGTCAAACACGCCCCCGCGCTGAAAGCGGCTGGCGTAAAACGCATTAATGTTAGCCTCGATTCGCTGGATAAAGGCTGTATCAACACCATCACTGGCCGCGATAGTTTTGACGCGATTATGGCGGGCATTATGGCCGGTAAAGCCGCTGGTTTTGCGCCAATCAAACTCAATATGGTCGCCATGCGTGGCGTAAACGACCACGAAATTGGCCGAATGGTCGCCTTCTGCCTCGAAAATGACTTCATCTTGCGCCTAATCGAAGCGATGCCGATGGGTGATACTGGCCGCAATGCGCAGTATCTCGATTTGAATCCAGTGCGTGAGCAACTGGTGCAGCAGTTTGGCCTCATTCCCGAAGTCGCCGAGCTGGGTGGTGGCCCTGCGCGTTATTGGCAAACGGCAGACGGTAGTGGTCGAGTGGGTTTTATCACGCCGATTTCCCAACATTTCTGTGCCACCTGTAATCGCGTGCGGTTGGCGGTCGATGGCACTTTGTATATGTGCCTTGGGCAAGAAGAAAAATTCGAATTCGCGCCGTTGTTGCGCGGCGGGGCGAGTGATGCTGAGATTTTGGCGGCGTTAAAAGAGGCGATTGAGCTCAAGCCAGAGCGGCATGAATTCAAAGAGCAACCGGGGAAGATTATTCGGTTTATGTCGCAGACGGGTGGGTAGGTATTGGATTGTGGCTATTGATTGTAAATGGCTGCACTGTTATACATATGGGTCGGATTGGCGAAGGCTTGATCCGACTTTTTTGTTTTGAGAAGTTTGCTATTAAGTTGCTCATATAAAGGTAAAGCTATTGAAAGTGGTGCGCTATTTCAGAATCGTTTTGGCATTTTTTGCGGTAATCATTCTGGCCTTCTTTGGTTATCTCGGTTGGTCGTTTTACTTCGGCGTCGAGGCAACGCGTTCATCCTTTGTGTCCGGTACTTGGAAAGAAAAGGCACATGTTTACGCCCACAATAATGATCCGGGCTGTGTCCGGGGTGACATGGCGCTTGATCTTGTTGCCATCAATCTGCTTCAAGGAAGGTCGACGGCAGAAGTGAAATCGCTTCTTGGAGAGCCTGATGGAGTAAAGGAAAAACAGCTCAATTATGAGTTGGGTCAGTGCTCTGGGTATGGATGGTACAACTCGATATTAGAGGTCAGTTTTCGAGACGATCAGGTCGTCGATGTCGTCATTTCAACATCCTATTTATTTTGCGGTTTGTCTCTCGGCGTACTGTGCTTGGTTTTGAAATAGGTTTTGTGTGAGTGTTGCTGGTTTGATGTGCCTTCGGCACGATGGATTTTGGTGCGCGTTTCCGCCGCGCTGACGGGTTCATTTCTTTTGCTTCTCCAAAAGAAACGAACCAAAGAAAAGGAGCCCCGGGCGCGCATCGGTCCCCGATGCCCTCGCGTGGCGTGAGCCAAACGATGAAACTGTTTGTCTCCCTTCGTGCTTCGGTGCGCTTGGACGGGATTTAAAAACCATGCATCCACCATCGCGTACTTGGTTGCGTGAATTGTTTGGTATCGCATGGTGGGTTTTAGGTTTTATGTGCCTGCGGCACGATGGATTTTGGTGCGCGGCAGGTCTATTTCTTTTGCTTCTCCAAAAGAAATAGACAAAAGAAAAGGAGCCCCGGGCGCGCATCGGTCCCCGATGCCCTCGATCGATCGTGAGCCAAACGATAAAGCTGTTTGTCTCTCTCCTCACTCGGTGCGCTTGGACGGGATTTCAAAACCATACATCCACCATCGGTGTACTTGGTTTTGTGCTGGTGATGAGCCCGTATGGTTGGTTTTGCATCTGATTTTTTGTGTTTGATCGTCATACCGGCGAAAGCCGTTATCCAGTGCGTTGTTTCGGTTGGCATTGCTGCTGGATTGCGGCCTGCGCCGCAATGACGAGTGGAATGGTAGTCTATGTATTTTAATGCAGCCATTATTTATCAGTGGTTAGCTGGCAATACATCTGTTTTATATCGCGCTCGTTGGTCTGGGGCTTAATAACCCGTTAAAACGAACACCGAGCACGAAGCGAGACGAACGGTTTTATCGTTTGGCTCGCGCCACGCGAGGGAACGGCGGAGCCGGGTTCGTCTCGGGTCGCCTTCTTTTACTTACTTTTCTTGGCGAAGCAAGAAAAGTAAGTGCCGCGGCGCATAGCCGCTGACGATGCTTGGAAGTAAACTGAGTGGATAGGTTAAACTGTAGTTTTGAGTTGCCGCTGTCGGCCAGAAGCGGAAGTTACCAAAATATGGAATATGGAATGAATAACAAATTTCAGCAAATTTTTAGTTTTATTATCGAACTAGAAAAACTTAAATCTATTTTAAGAAAAACTAAAGTAATTGGTACTGATAGATATGAAAACTCAGCAGAACACAGTTGGCAAGTTTGTATGCTTGCTCAGTTATTAATAGATGAATCTCCTTATGATGTTGATATTGTCCGAGTTATAGAGATATTACTCGTACATGACATACCGGAAATATATGTTGGAGATCAAATTGTCTATCAACAAAAAGACACGAAATTCATCAATAAAGAACGTGAAGCAGCTCATAAAGCATTTGGACTTTTGCCGGAATTACAAGCCATTTGGTGCTTGAGTCGTTGGCAAGAGTATGAAGACAGAGAAACTAATGAGGCTATTTTTGCTTATGCTGTCGATAGGTTAATGCCCGTTTTACTAAATATTTATAACTCAGGCCAAAGCTGGAAAGAAAACAAAGTAACGAAAGAAAAAATATTAAAAGTAAATTCCGCTATTGGAATCGCGTTACCTTCTGTTTGGGTTTACGTTCAATCACTAATCAATGTTGTTGCCGAAGAACACTTGAGCGTCTCATAAGGGTCGAAATCTGACTTTCACATCTATTGGCAATTGGATTAGTGACCGTTAATTACAAAAATGAGAATGAATTAATTTTTCTAAAAACTTAAATGCTAAAAAATTTGCCCAATATCCTCGCCATCACCGGCTACTCCGGTTCGGGTAAAACCACCCTCATCGAAGCTCTACTCCCCGAACTCGCCCAACTCGGCTGGCGGGTGAATGTAATTAAACATTCGCACCACGATTTGGAGCTGGAGCCGCCGCGTAAAGACAGCGCGCGGTTTCGGGCTGCGGGGGCGGGTGAGGTGATGGTGGTTTCACCCTACCGTTTCGCTATCGTGCACGAACTGCGCGGGGCGGCTGAGCCGACTTTGGCGGAGCAAATCGACCGCCTAGCACCGGCGGATTTAACCTTGTTGGAAGGCTTTAAGTCGGAAGAGATTCCCAAAATTGAAATCTGGCGCGAGGCGAATGGTAAACCGCTCTTATATCCAAATGATGGCAGTATTGTCGCCATTGCTACGGATGGTAATGCACAGCAGGCAATACCCGTACTCGATCTAAATGATATTCCCGCGCTGGCGCGGTTTATTTTTGATTATTTTGCAAACGTAGACGGAGTTTAATTGCTTGAAGCCCCTTTTTGTCAAAACACAAGTGTCTACGTAAATCTTTGCTTTAGTTCCCCCCTTTGAAAAGGGGGGCTAGGGGGGATTTGCCGTTGACCTTGCGTTTAAAATGCGTAAAAACCAAAGGCAAATCCCCCTCAATCCCCCTTTTACTAAGGGGGAAGCTACAGCAGCGATACTGATGTAGATACCTATGCTGGCAAAGGGGAAGTTGATATTTAATGAAATGTTGGAGTTCCCATGCTTGATTTTGATACCGCGCTCGCCAATCTTTTGGCCGCCGCGCGCCGCATCACTGAAATTGAATCCGTGCCGCTGCTGGCGGCGAATGGTCGCGTGTTGGCGCAAGATTTGATCGCGCCGATTGATGTTCCCGGTTTTGATAACAGCGCGATGGATGGTTATGCGCTCAATATCGCTGATTTTGCCGTGCCGCCGACTGACTTTGTGATTAGCCAGCGCATTGCGGCGGGTGAGGTGGGCACAAACTTGGCGGCGGGTGAAGCGGCGCGGATTTTTACTGGTGCGCCGATTCCCGCTGGCGCGAATGCGGTGGCGATGCAGGAAGTCTGTAGCGTGAGTAATGGCCGTGTGAGCGTGGCGATGAATTTAAAAAACGGCGCAAATATTCGCCGTGCGGGTGAAGATATCGCTGCGCAGTCGGTGGTGCTGGCGGCGGGAACGCGCTTGGGTGCGGCGGAGATCGGTTTGGCGGCATCGATTGGCGTGCCGACTTTGCCTGTGGTGCGCGCATTGAAAGTCGCCTTGCTCAGCACGGGTGACGAGCTGGTCGAGCCGGGCACGGATTTAGGTGCGGGGCAGATTTATAACTCGAACCGTTATGCGATTAATACCTTGCTGCAAACGCTGGGCTGCGTGGTGACGGACTTTGGGATTGTGGCCGATGACCGCGAAGCGACGATAGCTTTACTCAAAACGGCGTCTGCCGAACATGATGTGGTGATGACATCTGGCGGCGTATCGGTTGGTGAAGAAGATCATGTAAAGGCTGCAGTTGAATACCTCGGCTCGCTTGATTTGTGGAAAATCGCGATGAAGCCCGGTAAGCCGTTCGCACATGGCCGCATTGGCGAGGCGGATTTTATTGGCCTGCCCGGTAATCCTGTGTCGAGCTTTGTGACGTTTTTGATGCTGGTGCGACCGTTTTTGTTAGCAAGGCTCGGTGTGGCAGCAGTTGAACCGGTACGTTTGCCGCTAATCGCCGCATTTGACTGGAAAAAAGCCGGAGATCGCCGAGAATTCTTGCGTGTTCGTTTAAATAGCGCCGGTCAAGTCGAGCTATTCCCTCGCCAAGGCTCGGGCGTGTTGACGTCGATGGTGTGGAGCGATGGTTTGGTCGATTTGCCGGCAGGACAAACGATTGCAGCGGGTGATGTGGTGTCGTATTTGCCCTTGTCGGGACTGTTTTAGATAAGGCATAAGTGATCTACACAAGGAAAGAAACCATCCATTCGTCATTCCGGCGAAGGCCGGAATCTAGCTGCAATGGTGATTTTACCTGTGCTCTGGGTACCGGCTTTCGCCGGTATGACGATCTAAATGAATGTTTTTCAACTTGTGTTGATGTTTATTTGCTTTCAGGATAAAAAATGATTTCAGTGGTGTATTTCGCACGGTTAAAAGAGGTGTTTGGTCTTGCCGAAGAAACGCTAGCCAGCACGCCAGCCACAGTGGCCGATTTGATCGCGCTACTGGCCGCGCGTGGCGGAGTTTGGGGCGAGGAATTGGCGGGTGGCAAGGTATTTCGTGTGGCGATTAACCAAGAGATGGCACGTTTGAGCGATGCGATTCCTGAGGGCGCAGAAGTGGCGATTTTTCCACCAGTGACCGGAGGTTGAGCGTGGATAAAATTCTCGCGGATGTGATTGTTGTACAGGAGCAGGATTTTGATGTCGCAGCCGAGTATGCACGGCTGGCAGGTGATGCAACAGTCGGTGCGGTGGTGATGTTTGTGGGTCGAGTGCGTGATCTCAATCCGCAGCCTGAACTCATCGCTCTGGAGCTAGAGCATTATCCAAAAATGACCGAGCGCGCTTTGCAGCAAATTGTAGCTGATGCGAAAGTGCGCTGGCCG
>CAUPHX010000035.1:0-13974 GCA_963511125.1 uncultured Deefgea sp.
GGGCGACGCCGCTTTTATTACCGATTGGTTTGGTACGCTGGAATGGGTACAAGACGAACATGGGATTGCCGAGCAATTTTTAACCGATGGCTATCGGATTGCCGGTCGCTCTGGCGGCGAAAGTTTAAAATTGGCGCTCAATCGACCAACGCGCTCACTCAAAGCACAGTGCCAAGCACATAGCATTGCGCCGTGGCTACGCGAAACCACGCCACTCATTTACATCAATCAGCAATTGGCGGCGATGCCAGGACTCGGTGTACATGCACCGTTTCAAGCAACGGCAGGTCAAATCGGCTGGCTACCAATTTGGTTGCCGCAACATCCAAACAAGGGTATCGCCAGCCAAGCAAATTTAAATAAAGCCTAGATAGATATACCCAAAGAATACGGAATTGAGCATGGCTAAAACAAGTAAAGACACCGCGGCACCGACGCACACACCGATGATGGCGCAATATTTTGGCCTCAAAGCCGATCACACCGACAAACTGGTGTTTTATCGCATGGGCGATTTTTACGAATTGTTTTATGACGACGCCGTTAAAGCCGCGCGCCTGCTCGACATCACCTTGACCACGCGCGGCAGCAGTGCCGGCGAGCCAATCAAAATGTGCGGCATTCCGTTTCACTCACTCGAACCCTACCTTGCCAAACTGGTGAAGCTCGGCGAATCGGTTGCGATTTGCGAACAAGTTGGCGACCCTGCCACCAGTAAAGGTCCGGTCGAACGCAAAGTAATGCGAGTTGTTACCCCCGGCACCTTGACTGATGCAGCATTACTCGACGACAAGCAAGAAAACCGCTTACTGGCGATTCGCTTTATCAAGGGCAAAATCGGCATGGCGTGGCTGTCGCTCGCTTCAGGTGATTTTGCACTGATGGATTCGGAAGTCGAAAAAATCGGCTCTGAGCTAGAGCGACTACGCCCTGCTGAAATTTTAGTGCCAGAAGGCACTGAACTCGCGCTACTCGATCAATTACGCATTCCGGTGCGCCGAATTTCCACTTGGCAATTTGAAAACGACAGTGCCAAACGCAATCTGACCCGTCATTTTTCTGTACATGACTTGGCAGGCTTTGGCGTTGAAGACACAATGCTCGCGCTCGGCGCGGCCGGTGCTTTGCTTGAATATGTACGCAGCACGCAAGGCGGCGCGCTGCCTGCTTTGGCGGGTTTGCGCGTTGAAAGTAAAACCCTATATATTGAACTCGATGCGGCGACACGGCGTAATTTGGAGTTGACCGAAACCATCCGTGGCGAAGTAGCGCCGACGCTGTTTTCGCTACTCGATCATTGCGCCACCGGCATGGGTTCGCGATTGCTGGCGCACTGGTTACATCATCCGCTGCGCAGTCATAGCAAAATACTCGAACGACAAAACGCTATCACCACCTTGCTTGAACAAGGCACCAGCGAACATTTACATCAAAATCTACGCGAAATCGCTGACATCGAACGCATTGTGTCGCGAATTGCATTGCGTAGCGCGCGCCCCCGCGACTTGGCCAGTTTGCGTAGCAGTTTAATGATTTTGCCAGAACTGGCGACGCAATTACCGCACAGCGGACTATTTCGCGGTCTTGCCGCTGCGCTGCAGGCAGAACCCGCCGTGGCGAGTTTATTACAAGCGGCGATTCAGCTTGAACCTGGGGTGTTAATTCGTGAAGGCGGCGTGATTGCCGATGGTTTTTCGGCGGATTTGGACGAGCTACGAAATATCCAAAGCAATTGCGGCGACTTTCTCACCGCACTCGAACAACGCGAACGTGAACGCACCGGCATTGCCACACTGCGGGTGGAGTATAACCGTGTAGCTGGCTTTTTTATTGAGATTACCAACTCATACCTCGGTCAAGTCCCTGATGATTATCGTCGTCGGCAAACGATGAAAAATGCCGAGCGCTATATCACGCCCGAACTCAAAACCTTTGAAGAAAAAGCGCTTTCAGCCAATGAGCGCGCACTGGCTTTAGAAAAACAACTCTACGAAACCGTCATTGATACGCTGCAACCCCATTTGGCAACCTTGCGCCTAGCTGGGCAAGCGGTGGCGACTTTGGATGTTTTGGTGTGCTTGGCGCAACGCGCTTTCATCGCAGGCTATATCGCACCCGAGTTTTGCGATGAGGCGCTACTCAATATCGAAGCGGGTCGCCATCCGGTGGTTGAGGAACAAATTGACGACTTTATTCCGAACAGCGCTGATTTTAACCTCGCGCGTAAATTACTACTGATTACCGGCCCGAATATGGGCGGTAAATCGACCTATATGCGGCAAGTGGCGTTGATCGTGTTGCTGGCGCACATCGGCAGCTATGTACCCGCGCAAAGCGCCAGAATTGGCCGAATTGATCGGATTTTCACGCGGATTGGTGCCAGCGATGATTTGGCGGGCGGGCGCTCGACGTTTATGGTTGAAATGACCGAAACGGCGAACATTCTCAATAATGCCAATGAATACAGTTTGGTGCTGATGGACGAAGTCGGCCGAGGAACATCAACGTTCGACGGTTTGGCGCTCGCTTGGTCAATTGCGCGCTCGATAATCGAAAAAAATCGCAGCTACACACTATTTGCCACCCACTATTTTGAACTCACTCGGCTAGCCCAAGATTATCCTCAAGTCAGCAACGTGCATTTGGATGCCGTTGAACATAAAGATCGGATTGTATTTTTGCATGCCGTACAAGACGGCCCAGCATCACAAAGTTATGGGATTGCCGTAGCGAGTCTTGCAGGTGTTCCGCGGGATGTCGTCCGGCTCGCAAAACGAAAATTGCTAGACTTAGAACAAAACAGTCTAACAAATGGCCCACAAGCCGATCTTTTTGCTGCTAATAATTATGTAAATGAGATTGATACTGAAATTCATCCTATCGTTGAGGCGCTTGAAGCCATCAATATTGATGAACTCAGTCCACGCGATGCGCTGCAACTGATCTACCGTTTGCAAGAGCTAATCTAAATCAATAAATGTAAAAAATTACCGAGCAAAACGGCAACAAAACGACTAAATTGAATCATCAAAATATTGTTCCACTAAAGGAAATGACTGTGGCTACTGATACCACCCAACCGCAACGCGACAACCTTGGCACAGCACTTTTGGATGTAGCGCGCCTCACAAGCAATCCCGATGAATCAGCAGGCATTCAACTCTCTGATTTGAAAAATAGCGCGACCAGCGAGGTACGCCGTTTTGGTGAAGACCTCGCCAGCCATTTATTAGCCCACACCCAAATCAAAGTACCACCCGCCTTTCAATTGCAAAGTGCACCAGAAGGCAAAATTCAAGTCGTAGGTGACCATCCCAATAAAACAGCGATTGAAGCTTATTTGAATGAAAATACTCGCCTATTGAAGTGGTTTAAAGAACTCGAAGTCTTGTTTGAAATCCAACGAAAACTTGAGCT
Source organism: uncultured Deefgea sp. (assembly GCA_963511125.1). Classification (GTDB taxonomy): domain Bacteria; phylum Pseudomonadota; class Gammaproteobacteria; order Burkholderiales; family Chitinibacteraceae; genus Deefgea. The sequence continues at coordinate 3,418 of CAUPHX010000035.1, forward strand.
AGGCACCGATAACGACGAAATGGCCAGCCAAGTGTTTAACTTTGGCTTAACCAGCTTGGGCGGAATTGCTTTTTTCACTTTAAAAACCAATCCATCTCACTAAAATCGCCTGAGTCGCATCACACAATAGCCGCCCAGTGCGGCTATTGGCATTTTCTAAAGAGTGTGTTTTAAAAGTAGCGAGCGCCCGTCAAAACGGAGAGGCCGGAGCACAGGAACCGGAATGTACGCTTTGTACATGAGGATTCCGCGCACCGCCCGACCCGTTATCACGGGATGCAGAGCACTTTTAAAATACACTCTGAGCATCGTCAAGCTAAACCAGTTATAATTAGCGCTTATAGAACAAAGAAGAACGCCCGATGAAAACAGTAAAAGCCCGCCGTCCACAGCCCGCCATTCGTGAAGGCCGTGCTAGCGACCAGCTACGTAGCGCCAACAAGGCGGGCAGTCGTGGCCAAGCAGTTGTAAAGAAAACCAGCGTACAACCAATGCAATCGCCGACCGCCAAACTGGGCGCACCAAAAAAGAAACCCGTTTCTGCGAGCGAAGCCGCACGCAATCGTGCACAAAACCTCCCCGATACAGGTCGCTCTTCAACACCAGCAACCGGTATCCGCAAACGCGGTAATTCAACCGTCGGCATGAGCCGCATGATTGCCCAAGCAATTGCCAAAACCGCTGGTGCACGTGAAGTACAAGGCATTAAAACCGTCGAAAAAGTCGAAGAAAGCACACAAACGACGATTGTGCATCACGGCGACAAAGCCGGCAAAAACGTTAAACGTGCCAAACGGATGAAACAACGCCAAGGCTCGCAGGACGAATTGGCATTCCAACAAATTTTGCGTGAAAAACGCCTCGCTAGCAGCGAAATTGAAGAAGATCGCCTGCAAAAAGTATTGGCTTATTCTGGCTTCGGTTCACGCCGCGACATGGAAGAAATCATCGAAGCCGAGCGTGTCACCATCGGCGGGCGGATTGCGACTTTAGGCTGTAAAGCCAGCCCCGGTGATGAAGTGCGGATTGACGGTAAACGCGTCGCGCTCAAATGGCCAGACCGGATGGCGCGGATTATTATGTACCACAAGCAAGAAGGCGAACTCGTCAGCCGCGATGATCCAGAAGGTCGTGTCACCGTGTTCGAACGCTTGCGTCGCGTGTATTCCAGCAAATGGATTGCGATTGGTCGTTTGGACTTTAACACCACCGGTTTGTTGCTATTCACCACTTCGGGCGAGTTGGCCAATCGCATGACACATCCAAGTTTTGAAGTGGAACGCGAATACGCGGTGCGTGTACATGGTCAATTAACGCCTGAGCAAATGAAAGAACTGACTGCGGGTATCAAGCTCGATGACGGTGAAGCGCATTTCGCCCGCATCGAAGATCGTGGTGGCGAAGGCAGTAATCACTGGTATCACGTGGTCATTAAAGAAGGCCGTAACCGTGAAGTGCGTCGGATGTTTGAGCATTTCAATATCATGGTGAGCCGTTTAACACGGATTCGCTTTGGTATGTTTAGTTTGCCGGGTCGCCTCAAACGCGGCGAATTCTATGAGTTATCAGAAACTGAGGTCTTGGCTGCAATGAAATGGGCAGGCCTTACCATAATGGGTCAAATCAAAGACTAGGTATTACTCGCTAGGCATTATTAAATAATGCCTAGCTTTACATACCCCAGAAGACCATGCAGAACACACCCGACACCCACTACGATGACGACGTCATACCTGCCGATGTAATCATTCCTTCTGGCAGCAAAAACTACATTACGCCACACGGTTGGCAACGCCTCAAAAAAGAGTTGTACCAACTCGTCAAAAAAGAACGCCCCGAACTCACCGTACTGATTAATTGGGCCGCCAGTAATGGCGATCGCTCAGAAAACGCCGATTACCAATATGGCAAACGTCGTCTGCGTGAAATAGATCGGCGAATTCATTTTTTAACCAAACGACTCGAAATCGCTGAAGTCGTCGACCCCTGTCTGCGCGAGAACACCGACCAAGTCTTTTTTAGCGCCACAGTGACTTTCGAACGAGCCGATGGCAGCAGCGAAACCGTCAGCATTGTCGGTGTCGATGAAACTAATGCGGCACTCAATCACATTAGCTGGACCTCGCCCGTCGCACGCTCTTTACTCAAAGCGCGCGATGGCGACATAGTCTTACTTCGAACACCGGCAGGGATACAAGAACTTGAAGTCGTAAAAATCCAATATTGCGAAATCGTTACACCGACTGAAAAAACGGGTTAAAAACCCAACAATCCACCGTCGAAGCACTCGATTCTTTGCCCCGTCATAAAAGACTATTGTATTGTAGGTACTATGAACTTATTTCAATTAAAGACTGGTAGTTTCTATCGGCGTGTACTGCGCAATATGGCATTGCGTATCACCTTGGCCGCGATTGTGGTCTCTGCGATTAGTTATTACTACAGCTATACTCGCCTGCAAGCAGAAGCGCTGACCAGCCTAGCGAAGTACATTGACGCTCGCAGCCAAATTGAAAGTGAACTCTTCCTCAACGCAGAAGCCAATACACGGCTCATTCGCGATGAATTCATCCGCCGCTATACTTTATCGCAAGGCACGAACGCCGATACTGAATTTAATCAATTACTCCGCCAAGACAAAGACGGAATGTGGCGAGTTAAATTTGAATATGATGATTTTGAACATCGCGCTACAGTCGCGATCCTGCCGAGCAGTAAACTCACGCCAGAATTCAAACGCCAAGTCATGCTCGGCTACCAATTGCTTTCACAATTCGGTCCTGCGTATGTCAATCGCTATTACGATACCTTCATTGATTTGAATGGATCGGATGCCAGCCTGATGTTTTTGCCACAGCTCAACTATGCCCGCAATGGCTCAGTAGCCGACTTTGCAGAAACGCTTGAACCTGAAATGCTAGCAACCCCTGCCGCCAATCCGCAGCGAAGCACCAAATGGAGTGGCATCTACTACGATAAACAAGCGCTGGAATGGATGGTTTCAGTCGTAACACCCATTGATTACCTCGGCAAATACATCGGCAGCGTTGGGCAAGACGTATTACTGTCTCAACTCATTGCACGCACCAATACGGTCAATATTCCCGGAACCTACAACTTCATTGTGACACGCGAAGGTAATTTAATTTCGCATCCCAATTACATGCAACAAATTCAAAATAAACAAGGCGCCTTCAATATTGCAAGCGCTGCGACACCACTCAAAGGATTTTATCCTGAATTAAGTAAAGCACAGCCTCTGGATCGTTTTGTAGAAAGTAGTGATGGGAAACATTGGCTAGGGATTGCCCCCATTAAAAGCACTAATTGGATGTTTGTTACTGTTTATCAAAAAAATCTATTACAAATCAAAGCCGCGATTGCTGCGAGTATGGTGCTATTTTTAGGGTTAATCGCCCTAGTTATCGAGCTTGGTTTATTGGCATGGGTCTTGAAAACGGATGTGATGAAGCCACTTAATCGCCTTAAAAATGCCATTAAAGACTTGGCTGCAGGCCGAAAAACGAAAGAACTCGATACCCATCGTGATGATGAAATTGGTGATCTCGCACGCACCTTTGAAGAAATGGCGCATACCGTACAAACTCACCGCCTTCATTTAGAAGAATTAGTCACCGATCGCACGCAAGAGCTTGCCACGCGAAACCTACAGCTGGAAGCGGCCAACGAAGCGCTCAAATACCTTAATCATGAAAAAAATGAACTCCTCACCATTGCCGCGCATGATTTAAAAAATCCAGTCGCCAGCATTCAGGGGATGTCCATCCTGATTAAAGATCGCCTTAATGAATGGCCAACAGAAAAAATCCAAGATCGACTGAGCGGAATTAATCAGCTAGCAGGTCGTATACAAAGCATTATTAGTAATTTAATCGATCACAATGCGCTAGAAACGGGTTCGATTCGACTCAATTTTGAGACGATCGAGATCGATATATTAATTAAGCTGGCGATTTCTGAGTGGGATGAGCGTATACAAAACAAACACCAAAAATGCACCTTCATTCCATCGGGCCTTAGTGTGACAGCCGATCGACAAGCACTATGGCAAGTTTTAGATAATTTAATTTCTAATGCCGTGAAATACTCTCCTCACGAAAAAGAAATCACCATCTCCGTGGCCCAGCGCGATTGTGATATTGAAATCAGTGTACAAGACCAAGGGCCAGGTATTGCACCGCATGAAAGCTCGATGCTGTTCAAAAAATTCAGCCGACTTTCTGCGCGCCCCACTGGGGGAGAGCATACAACGGGACTTGGGCTTTCGATTTCCAAACGATTAATCGAAGCCATGCATGGTCATATCCGCTGCGAGAGTCAATTTGGCCATGGTTCAGCTTTTATTATTTCACTGCCGCCAGCGGATGCTAAAGACGCTAATCACGTCGTCCTGTAAAATCAGCAGCATCATTTAAAATCACAGCCTAAACCCTGCTCATGCAGGGTTTGTTTCTGGAGTCGCCTCTATGCGCCAATATCTCGACCTATTACAACACGTCCTCGATCACGGGGTGGCAAAAGAAGATCGCACCGGCACTGGGACGGTATCGGTATTTGGCCACCAAATGCGCTTCAATCTTGCAGAAGGCTTTCCGCTAGTTACAACCAAAAAAACCCACCTTAAATCCATCATCAACGAATTACTTTGGTTTTTGCGCGGCGACACCAATGTGAAATGGCTACAAGAACGTGGCGTGACGATTTGGAATGAGTGGGCAAATGCCGACGGTGAATTGGGCCCTGTGTATGGCTCGCAATGGCGGAGCTGGCCCACGAAAGATGGCCGACACATTGACCAAATTACTGATGTGATCAACACACTAAAAAACAATCCCGACTCTCGTCGCATTATTGTATCGGCATGGAATGTGGGTGAAATTGAAAACATGGCGCTACCGCCCTGCCATGCGTTTTTCCAATTTTACGTCGCGCCAGCGCAGCCAGAGGATGTCGACCAGCGCGGCAAACTATCCTGCCAGCTCTACCAACGCAGCGCAGACTTGTTCCTTGGTGTCCCTTTCAATATTGCCTCATATGCCACACTGGTGTTGATGCTGGCGCAAGTGTGTGATTTGCAAGCTGGCGATTTTGTTTGGACTGGCGGTGACTGCCATATTTACCGTAACCATTTTGAACAAGTCAAAGAGCAACTAAGCCGTGAAACCCGCCCACTGCCGACATTAAAACTCAACCCAAACAAAATGGATTTGTTCTCTTTTGACTTTGAAGACTTTACGCTAGAAAATTACGACCCACATCCAGCGATTAAAGCACCGGTGGCTGTCTAAATAAAAATCCGTCGACAATGCCGGATTTTTATTTAGGGTATTTCATTGCAGCTAACATTAAAAATAAGCTTGCAAGCAATACCCCCTCAATTTAAACGCCTTTAACAAAGGGATAATCAACCGCGGGCTGACGGCCAGCAATCAAATCGGCAATCGCCTGCGCCGAACCACAGCATTCAGTCCAACCCAACGTCCCGTGTCCCGTATTGAGCCATAAACTCGGATAGCGTGTTTGCCCGATATAGGGCAGATTGCCGGGTGTTGCAGGCCGCAAACCCGTCCAAAATTCTGCCGCTGCATAATCCATCCCTTCAGGGAAAATTTGACGGGTTCGATCAATCAAAGCCTTACAGCGAATTGGGTTTAGATCTAAATTATAGCCATTAAATTCAGCGGTCCCCGCCACACGCAACCGATTGCCCAAGCGAGAAAAAACTAATTTATAACCATCATCGGTCAAACTCACCGTCGGTGCATGCTGTGGGTCAACAACCGGAATCGTTGCGGAATAGCCTTTGGCAGGGTAAATGTCCAAGGTAATCCCCAGCGGCTGCAAATGCTGCGGACTATAACTACCCAAGCAAACCACAATCGCATCGGCCGTTAATCGCTCCACGCCTTCTTCTAAGCTGGATACGCGAACGGCCTTAACGTCATCCCCTTCTCGCTCAAGTGCATCGATCTGGCAGTCATAGCGAAACTCAACCCCTAAAGCGATGCAATGCTCAGCCAATTGATTGGTAAACTCACGCGCATCGCCCGATTCATCACTCGGCGTATAGGTGCCACCGACAATAGGATAGCGGGACTGTGCCAACGCAGGCTCAATTGCTAAACACTCTGCGGCATTTTTCACTTGCCGATCCAAACCGACATCACGCATCAACGCAGCAGCAGGAATCGCCGCAGCAAACTCAGCTGGGTCAGTGTAATAATGCAAAATGCCTTCGGTACGTTGCTGATAGCTAACACCCGTTTTAGCGCGTAACGATTGCAAGGTGTCACGACTATACAGCCCCAAACGGACTAAATTTTGCAGATTAGACTTGGCTTTGTCTTTAGTGCATTGCTGCAAAAAGCGTAAACCCCAGCGCCATTGATTCCAATCCATTTTGAGCCGAAACAACAAGGGCGCATCTTCCTCTCCTAGCCACTGCAGAGTTTTCCAAGGTGCTTTAGGATTGGCCCACGGCTCCGCATGACAGACCGAAATTTGCCCGCCATTGGCATAGCTCGTCTCACGTGCAGGCTCTTGGGCGCGTTCAATCACGGTGACCGAATGCCCCTCTTGCGCCAAAAACCACGCACTCGTCACCCCAATGACACCGGCACCCAGAATAATGACTCGCATTTTTTACCCTCCCAAGGCTATTTTTATCAAGCTATTATGCCCTGCAAGCCCCGTGCACACCGCAAGATTGTTGATTTTTAATGCTGTAGATCAAACTCAATGTGTTGGAAGAAAAAGCAAATAGAAAAAGAGCGGTGGGTAATAAGGAAACTATGTTTTAAACTGTACTATTAAGAAAGCAAACATAGACAATGCTTGAATGAAACTCTCCCTGCGCACTGCGGTCATTTTGGCCATTTTAATTGGCCTTTGCCTTCCAGCAACCATACTGGGCTATATCAGTCTGCAGTACGAGCTGCAAATAACTCAGAGCCAAATTCATCGCGACCATCAACGCTTGAGTGATGTCCTCGCACTAGGCATGCAAGAGCCACTCTGGAATTTGTCGCCAGAATCTGGACGTCCCTTGCTCGAGTCCTTGATGAGTGATGACCGGATTGTTGGTATCACCATTAATGACAACAATCTCGGTGTATTTTTATCAAGCCAACAACCGAAGCGGGCACTGGGCAACGTGGCGGCACTATCGCGTCCGGTGATCAAACAAGGCAATACCATCGGCACGGTGACCGTTGATTTTGCCGATGGACTTAGTATTCAGAATATTACTCGCAAGCTTCGCCTCTACTTATTAGCAGTGGTGATTCAAGTCATATTCAACTTAGTTTTAATTTTATTCTTAATCAATTCTCGGGTTCTTCGCCCACTTGAACAGCTTACTGAGCAATCACAATTACTGGCAAGTCGCCAGCTTAGCCAAGCATTCATTTGGCAACGTGACGATGAACTAGGGCAACTGGGACACTCTTTAGAAGCGACTCGGCAAGCATTACATCAATTAGTTAGCACTCTGGAACAAAAAAACGTACAGCTTGAAGCTGATTTAATTAGCCGCCAACAAATCGAATCAGCGCTGCGGGTAAGTCAAGATCGCTTTCGTCGTCTCGTCGAATCAACCCGACTTATCCCTTGGGATGCGCGGCCAGAGGAATGGCGCTTTACCTATGTGGGACCACAGGCAGAACACTTACTCGGATTTCCAATCTCTGTCTGGTACAGCGAAGCTTTTTTAAGTAATTACCTACACCCAGAAGATCGTCACTTGGCCTATCCATTATTTGCAGAGCAAATGGCAATTGGCCAAGCGCATGAATTTGAGTGCCGCTTAATATCCGCAAATGGAAAAGAAGTTTGGGTTCACTTTTTAGCAACCGCAAGCAAAGACGAGAATAACCGAACGCATTTACAAGGCTTTTTATTCGATATCAGCACAAGAAAACAAAATGAACTCCAGCTTGAGCAATATCGGCACCACCTTGAAGATGTGGTAGAAACTCGCTCACGGGGGCTCGTTGCCAGCAACCATGAACTTGAAATCCTCAATGGAGCGATTGCTCAAGATTTGCGTTCACCGCTAAAAACCATTGAAGGTTTTAGCCAAGTTTTACTGGATGACTACCGAGAAAAACTTGATGGCAACGCTCGTAATTATTTACTACGAATCCGCAGTAGCGTACTTGCGATGGCCAACCGCATCGAAGACTTAATGATGCTGCATGAGCTTTCTCGCAGTGAATTACGCAGAGAAAACATTAATCTTAGTGCCATGATGCATGACATCATGGAAGAGATCACACTGCTACAGCCGGAACGCGAAGTTGAGCTGGTGATTAAAGATCAAGTCTACGCCAATGCCGATAGTCACTTAAGCCGAATTGCAATATACAATTTTCTTGCGAATGCTTGGAAATTCGCCAAACCAGATCAAGCGACCTATATCGAATTTGGCGACACGAAAATAAACGGCCAACAAGTATTTTTCATCAAAGACCACGGAATCGGCTTTGCACCAGAACAATCTAAGCGTCTATTCACACCCTTCCTGCGCCTACATTCTCACGAGCAGCAGAGTGGTTCTGGTATTGGACTAACGGTGGCGCAACGGATTATTAGCCGCCACAATGGGCATGTCTGGGCCAAATCAACGCCTGGAGAAAGTGCGACCTTCTACTTCACCCTACCCAGCTAACTATTTTTTAAATTGAACGCTTGCAAAAAAGAACGAATGTTCTATAATCACTTAAATCACTTAAATCACTTCAATCACTGGACTCAAATTTCATGGACGACAATAAAAGCAAAGCACTGGCAGCAGCATTAGCGCAAATTGAACGCCAATTTGGTAAAGGCGCCATCATGAAAATGGGCGACAACCAAATTGAAAATGATTTGCAAGTTGTCTCGACAGGTTCATTAGGCTTAGATTTAGCCTTAGGCGTTGGTGGTTTACCGCGTGGTCGTATCGTAGAAATTTTTGGCCCTGAATCATCAGGTAAAACGACACTTTGCCTGCACGTCGTCGCAGAAGTGCAAAAACTAGGCGGTGTTGCTGCTTACATCGACGCAGAAAACGCCCTTGATCCTATTTATGCCCAAAAACTGGGCGTAAATGTTTCGGACATGCTCATTTCTCAACCTGATACAGGAGAGCAAGGCTTAGAAATTTGCGATATGTTGGTTCGTTCTGGTGGCGTTGATATTATTGTGATTGACTCAGTTGCGGCACTAACACCGAAAGCAGAAATCGAAGGTGAAATGGGTGATGTGCATGTTGGCTTGCAAGCTCGTTTGATGAGTCAAGCGTTGCGCAAATTGACTGGTAATATCAAACGCACCAATACGCTGGTTATTTTCATTAATCAGTTGCGCATGAAAATCGGCAATATGATGCCAGGTCAAAGCCCAGAAACAACAACGGGCGGCAATGCTTTGAAATTTTATGCCTCAGTTCGCCTAGATATCCGCCGAATTGGCGCCGTCAAAAAAGGCGAAGATGTTATTGGCAATCAAACAAAAGTTAAAGTCGCTAAAAATAAAGTAGCCCCACCATTCCGTGTAATTACTTTTGATATTCTTTACGGCGAAGGTATTTCCCGCGAAGGTGAAATTATTGAGCAAGGTGTTACACACAAAGTGGTTGAGAAAGCCGGCGCTTGGTACAGCTATAATGGCAACAAAATTGGCCAAGGTTTAGAAAACTCACGCCAATATCTAAAAGATAACCCTGAAGTTGCCGAAGACATCGCTCGAAAAGTGAGGGAAAAAACGTCGGGCACTGCAATGCCAATCGAGATGGAGCAAGGCAGCGATAGTAATTCAGCGACTGAATAAACTAAATGGCCACTCTCGAGTGGTCATTTTTTTGAGCACTCAATATGATATCAATCCGCAACAAAGCTTTGCAGTTACTTAGCCGCCGAGATCACTCAAAGAAAGAAATTCAGCAAAAGTTATCACTCGCTTTCCCCGATGCCCCTGCCGAAGAAATCGAAGATTTATTACACAATTTTATTGAATTAGGCTGGATATCAGATGCTCGATTTGCAGAGCAGTGGGTGTATTTTCGCAGCCAACGCTATGGGCAGCAGCGACTAAAGCACGAACTGTATGAAAAAGGGATTGATAACGAAATCATTATCAAAGTACTTGAGGAAGTAAGAAGAAATGAAGAAGCCAATGCACGTGCTGTTTGGCAAAAAAAATATCCTACGCCGCCAAGCAATATCGTAGAACGCAACAAGCAATTGCGATATCTCGCCAATAAAGGGTTTAGCTTACCAGTAGTCTACAGCGTAGTAACTGGCACCTTTGACGAGGACAGTTACTAATGGCGTGGTCGCACAAATCAGTTTAAGACCGAATCGCCTAAAACCGGCGTCTAAATTCTACAATCAAGCGCCAATAAAAAAGGGCAAACCGATCTGAGGGTGTAGGATATTTTGTGTAAACGGTCACCATGCTGGAAACTACTGGCATACAAGGAATGATGATGACCGCACTAAAACCGATACCTAACGACTTAATTGATAGCTTACTGGCCAATTACCAAAAGCCAGA
>CAUPHX010000036.1:0-13885 GCA_963511125.1 uncultured Deefgea sp.
AGCCATTAAGGTGATCTCGGCAAGCTCTTCGGCGCTCGGATCGGCGTTGACGTAAGTGTCCGTAATGAAAATATTACCGGAGTGCAGTAGTAAAATATTCATCGCTGCAGTCGTCGAAACGCCAGCTTTTAAGCCAAGAACATTTTTTAGGTGTGCAAGATGATTGTGATACAGACCATAAGTACCGCAAATCATCGCATCAGCTTCACCACGCTGCACCATCAGCGCACCAATCAATGTCGTTTTGCGGCGAACTTCAGCTTTGGCGAGGTCTTCGGAAACGCCTTTGCGTTGCATGATGCTGTAATACAGCTGCCAGTATTCGCGGTAGCGCGGGTCATTTTCTGGATTACATACGGCAAAATCAATACCAACACGAATGCGCAGGCCGAGTTTTTCTATCCGCGCTTGGATGACATTGGGGCGACCAATCAAAATCGGTTCACATAAACGCATATCGAGAATTTCTTGGATGGCATGCAAGACACGTTCGTCTTCGCCTTCGCAAAATACGACGCGTTTTTGCGCTTTTTTCGCCGCCATAAAGACGGGGCGCATAAAGAGGCTGGATTTATAAACGAATTGCGTCAGTTCTTCGATATAGGTCGCCCAATCTTCAATCGGTCGCGTGGCGACGCCACTGTCCATCGCGGCTTTGGCCACTGCGGGGGCGATTTTGACAATCAAGCGTGGATCAAATGGCGTAGGGATCAAATATTCAGCACCAAAGGCGAGATTCTTGCCGCTATACGCATTGGCGACCACATCGGATAGCTCGGCGTGCGCGAGCTCGGCAATTGCATCAACGGCGGCGTGTTTCATCGCTTCATTAATCGTCGTCGCGCCAACATCGAGCGCGCCACGGAAAATAAAGGGGAAACACAGTACGTTATTGACTTGATTCGGGTAATCCGAGCGGCCGGTACAGATAATCGCATCGGGGCGCGCGGCGCGGGCTTCGGGCGGGGTGACTTCAGGGTTGGGATTGGCGAGTGCTAAAATCAGCGGCGATGCGGCCATCGTTTTGAGCATTTCTGCATCAATTGCACCGGGGCCAGAAAGCCCTAAGAAAATATCTGCGCCGACGAGTGCTTCAGCCGGAGTGCGAATGCTGGTTTCGCGTGCATAGCGTTGTTTGGTTTCATCGAGCGGGCCGCGCTCGGTATGAATCACCCCTTTGGAGTCGCAAACGTAGATATTTTGCTTTTGCACCCCCAGTGAAACGAGTAAGTCCAAGCATGCAATCGCAGCTGCGCCAGCGCCCGAGGCAACGAGTTTGACCTCGGTAATATTTTTATTGAGTAAGGCGAGGGCATTTTTGACCGCCGCGCCAACGATAATCGCTGTGCCGTGCTGATCGTCGTGGAAGACAGGGATTTTCATCCGTTCGCGAAGTTTTTTCTCAACGTAAAAACATTCGGGAGCTTTGATGTCTTCTAAATTAATCCCGCCAAAAGTGGGTTCCAGCGACGCGATAATCTCGATGAGTTTATCAGGGTCGTTTTCATCGATTTCGATATCAAACACATCAATGCCGGCGAATTTTTTGAATAAAACGCCTTTGCCTTCCATCACCGGTTTACCAGCGAGTGGCCCGATATTGCCGAGGCCCAGTACTGCAGTGCCGTTAGTCACCACGGCAACTAAATTACCACGGGCAGTTAAATTGCGCGCTTCAGACGGGTCGGCAACGATAGCGTCACACGCCGCAGCGACACCGGGCGAGTACGCGAGTGCCAGATCGCGTTGGCTAGCCAGCCCTTTGGTGGGAACCACTTGGATTTTGCCCGGCTTGGGGAAACGATGATATTCAAGTGCTTTTTTGCGTAGTTCTTCGTCCATAACCTGCCCCTGAGTACGAGTAATGTAGCGACTAAATGTTGCTTGAATCTGCAAGGATGCCATATCAGGTATTGTCCTGAGAACTATGGCAAGCGCAGAAAGTTCAACTTGTTGCTTATTATAGGTATAGCTTGCAACAATATTTATATTAATGCTTGGGGATTAATACCCTGTCTACGTCTCGATTATAAAAATTGTTTCTGTCATTAAAACAACATAATGTCATCGCAATTGCTTTCGCTGACTGTGGCTTTTTCAGCCGAATTGGGTGTCTGCTGGGTGAGGTAGAGTAAGGTGGCAATGACGTGCGAAAACTCATCATCGAGTGACAAACCTTGATCGTAAATCTGTGTCGCCTGATCCATTCCGTGTGAAATCATGTCAAAAAGCGCTCCTTCTTGCGAATCAGTCAGCCCTAAATAGACCATTTTTTGTTCGAACTTTTCTTGTAATTCACCAAATAGTCGCACCGAGGAGCCTGCTTGCTGGCGGTATTCTTCTTCTAGTTTTTGAATAGAAGATTGAATCAGGCCAATGGCATTTAAAGTGAGTGCTTGTTGGGCGCGAATTTGCTCTTCATTCAATAGCCCATCAAAGCGATTTTCAGCGGCTTCAACCAAAATCGCGATGTGATCTCGTAGGCGCCCGCACAAGTCTGGTTGTTCGGTGGGCATGACTTTGACTTGCAATACGATCCGGGGAAAGTTGATGATCAGCCGTTTGCCCATTTCATAAATGCGTTGCGGATCTTGAGCCAAGGTTTGTAGCATGTGCTCTTCGAGCGGGCTACTGTGGCCTTTATTATTGCAGGTGGTGAGCTGACCGTTATGGTGAATTTGGGCCGCGACTTGCAGATTAAATTTAGCCGTAGTCTGTACCAGTGCTTCTAGTAGACTTTCTTTGTCATTGGACAATCCGGCTTTTTTGAAAAAATTAATAACGGTGCCGAGTTCGGCTGAATTAGAAATGGCTTGCAGTGCGGTGTCCGTTGCAGAGCGGACCGAGATTTCGAGATTTTGAATGGCTTCAATTTTGCGTTTTACAATCAATAATTTCTGTTGTAGTGCGTCGCTATCGAATGGTTTTGTGATGAAATCATCGGCCCCCGCTTCATAAGCGGCTAAATAGGCGCTGCGGTCGTCTTGTTTCGAAATGCACAGCGCATAGCAGTTCGGTAGTTTTTCTTTATAGGCTTGGCAGATTTCATAGCCATTAAGGTCGGGCATTTCAGCTTCAATGAAGACGATGTCGGGTTTTAGATGCTCTAAATACGCCAGCGCCCCCATGCCGGTATTGGCTTGGTGAGTTTCAAAAAACTCACCACAACAAGTCCGAAGTAGATTACTAGACTCAGTATCATGATCAACGATTAAAAGCTGTAGAGGCATATCAATAATTCCATTTGGGGCGCAAAACGAGTTTGAAGCATCTTGCGCTTTAATCCGATGGATTCTTTATAGGATATTTATCTACACTCGACAGCTTGGTGAAAACAACTACGCATTAAAAGTAATACATTCCCATCGCCGTTTTGACTTTATGCAGCGTAAGTGCTGCAGTTTGCCGTGCTTTGGCTGAGCCACACAGCAACATAGAGAGCACGGCATCGGGGTCTTGCGCAAACTCGGCCCGGCGACTGCGAATCGGCTCAATCAGGGCTTGTAGTACGTCATTTAAGCGTTTTTTGATGAGCGTATCGGCTAAACCACCGTGTTGATATTGGGCTTTAAGTTCATTCACCTGCTCGATGTCGCTGTCAAACGCATCCAAAAATGCAAATACGACATTGCCTTCGATTTGTCCGGGGCTGGCCACGGTGAGGTGCTGTGAGTCGGTATACATTTTATTCACCGCCGCTGTGATTTCATCTGCGCTGGCTGAAAGGGCAATGTGATTGCCTGCAGTGCGACTCATTTTGCCTTTGCCATCGATACCCGGAAGACGCGTGGTATCAGACAGTAAGGCTTCGCATTCATTCAAAATAGGCTCGCCGACCATCAGGTTAAAGCGGCGCACGATTTCGTTGGTTTGTTCGATCATCGGCAGTTGATCTTCTCCCACCGGAATTAAAGTCCCGCGTAGCGCGGTAATATCGGCGGCTTGGCTCACGGGGTAGCTTAAAAACCCGGCTGCCACATCACGGTCTTGGCCTTTCGCGCGTAATTCTGCTTTCACCGTTGGATTACGTTCTAGGCGCGCTACTGACACTAAATTCATCAGGTAAAACGAAAGCTCGGCCAGTTCAGGCACCATCGATTGAATCAAAATAGTTGATTTTTGCGGATCAATGCCAACGGCGAGGTAGTCGAGTGCGACGTCAATAACGGCTTGGCGAACTTTGCGGTAATCGCCTTGATGATCGGCCAGCGCTTGCGTATCGGCCAAAAGAATCAGTGGCGTATGGGTTTCTTGCAGTGCAAGCCGAGTTTGCAATGAGCCTGCATAATGGCCTAGATGCAATGGTCCCGTGGTGCGATCACCAGTGACGATGATGGTCGGGCTGGTCGTGTTGGTCGATTTTGACATGATGCTGCTCCTGAAATAGGGAGCTGCCGGATGGGGGAGGGCTGAAAAAGAAAAACCTATCACCGAATCCGGCAGCAGGTTTTGTAGAGATACGCAAACCCAGTGCCGCTTAGAGGCGCCACCAGTAATAAGCTACAGCGAGGGTTTGTTTAATCGATTTCATTCTTTCATCATGTCAGTATTCAGGCATTGGCGTCAAGTAAACTAGGGTCAGGAATAACCCTAGTTTTACATTAATTATTGATGTATTGGCTTGTGGATGAATATTGGAAAAGGCTGCAAGCAAATACATCGTCAACTAAGCAGGCAGTGTGTGTGTTTTTTGATATTCTGCCAAGGCTTGAGTCAGGCGATTTGACATTTTAGGTGGGTCACCAAGCCCAAATTCGGATTGCAAATCGGTTTGATTCGTTTGAATATATTGAATCGCCCGATCTAAGTTGCTGAGTTGTTTTTGGAAAAAATTGCCGCTGCTGGTGAGCAAATTTGCCGCTTCGCTAAAATTAGCGCTGAAATCTTTGATCGCCGCTGTGGCATCGGCAGGCTGTTGTTGCCACATCTTTTCAAATGCACCGACATCGAGTTTTGCCATTTTCGTGATGGGATCAATTTCTAAACCAAGCGCAGATAGTCCCTGCAGCCCCTGATTTGCACCATGAAATGGATTGCTAATGCTCGATTGCAAGCTATGGCGAGCCGCGTGAGCCGCTTGGGTATTGCCCAGTAGTTCTGGGTCTTGGCTATCGGCATCAAATGATCTGCGCCAACTATTGTATTGATCAGCAAAGCTTTGCAATTGGGATTTGACAGCGGCAAAACTGCTGTCAGCACTAATATTGCCGAGCTGGGCTGCAGATTGACCTAATTGCGCAACGCCTGACTGTATCTCGTTGAGCGTAGCATGCTGTGCTTTATATTCGACTGATCGACGATTGATTTCCGTCATCATTTTGTAGGCCGATTCTGGATCGGGTAATGCCATATTCCGACCTACCGCGGATATTCCAGTAACACTATTGACGCCACTGACATCCGCCAGTCCTTGCTGGCTATTGATATAGCCGCTGGCCAGTTGGGAAATATTAAAGCTGCTTGCACCTTTAGCATTAAGTAAATGGCTGAGTGCATCGGTTTTCATACTGGC
Source organism: uncultured Deefgea sp. (assembly GCA_963511125.1). Lineage (GTDB taxonomy): Bacteria > Pseudomonadota > Gammaproteobacteria > Burkholderiales > Chitinibacteraceae > Deefgea. The sequence continues at coordinate 5,513 of CAUPHX010000036.1, forward strand.
GATTTGCCCAGTGATTGATTTTGCAGATAAATCCATGATGCACTCCTTGGCGTTGATTGCTTAAATGAAAGTTGTAGTTAAAATAGCAAGCAAAATCAATACCATCTAGGTAAATATGTACACCGAATTATGTTTTATCAAATCCAGTGAGTGGTTTACGTAGCAGGCGATAATAGCCAATTGGGGCGGCGAGGGGGTTGGCGGTGCGGGTGACGCTGGCAAAAATTTGCCACTCGCTACCCGATAATTTTTGATTCATTGCCTCGATAATGCCATGTGGATTTTTGATGCCGCAGTGCTTAATAAGCTCGACGCTAGTGGATTGGCGATGCTTGCTAAGGCGTTGATAAACCGCCGCTTCGTCAGCGGTCCATTCGATAATCGGGAATGTTTTGTTTTGCATTATTGACCTGTGCTATCGCCCTTATTTGGGCGCTGTGATTCTAAATTTTCGGGGGTTGGGGTTTCGAGCTGAACGCGCAAAGGACCCGCAATATCAAGATGAACATCGCGCTGTGGAAAAGCAATACAAATATTATTTTTGCGAAAGCTGGCATCGATCATAAAGCGCAAATCACTGGCGACTTGGCGACCAATCACGCCGGCGCCAATATCGATCCAATAATAAACGCCGAATGTCAGCGCATCGGCGGCAAAATCTTCCAATAGCACTTCGGGCGTATGGTCTTTGCTGATTTTACCGTGGCGGCCGACTTCTTCTTCGAGCAATTTGGCGACGACGCGTAGATCACTGCCGTAAGCAACGCCAACTTGAAAACCTTGGCGGATAATGCTGGTGGTGTAGCTCCAATTGGTGACGTTTTGCTCTAGGAATGTGCTGTTGGGTACGAGCGTATCAATGCCATTGACGTCGCGTACCACGGCGGCACGAACATTCATATCAACAATCGTGCCGCGGATGCCTGCGACTTCAATGGTGTCGCCGGGGCGAAATGGGCGCTCAAGCAGCATCATCAAACCGCTTATTAAGTTTTTGAGCAGCGTTTGCATGCCAAAACCCAAACCAATCGCAATCGCACCGCCCATAAAGGCAAATGCGGTGAGCGGAATTTGCACCAGCAGCAAGGAATTAATCAGCAAAATAATAAACGCCACCGTTAATAGCCAGCGTTTGGCGATCCGAATCGACACGGGGGCGATTTGGCTGCGGTGAGTTAATTGGCGCTCAATCAGGTTGGCAATCGCAATGCACAGCGCGAAACCCGCAGTAATCAGCAAAATGGCGATGACGGTTTTGCCGACGGTCACGCCACGGCTGAGCGTGACATTTTGGCCTTCGACATTCATCGTTTCATCAACGCTGAAAAGCTCGAAATTCCACGCGTTTTCGGCGCTATTGCTGACTTTCTCCTGCCAATAAACGGCGCGCATGCCCATGGTTTTTTGCGTGTTGTCGCTCAGCCCGCGCTGCAACACCAGTTCTGAACGCCGCAATTGTGTGCTGGCTTCGCGATACGCTTGTTCGCGTGCTTGCCAATGTTCGATCAATTCACTGTCTGCCTCGTTGATGAGATTAAGCCGGTCGACTTGATCTTGCGCGATGCCTGCAGCGACTTGCATCGCTTGCTGCGTTTCTTGCAAGCTGGCAATCCACTGCTTGGCTTTATCGTTCAGCGCTTGCAATTGCGCTTGTTGCTCGCTGCTTTGTAAGACAATCCTTTGCTTCCAAAAACTGGTTTCTAGCGTGCTGGCGAGCATTAAATCGGAATAAATTCCCGAGCGAATTGCATTGGTTTCTAGCTCACGCAGAATGTGTGACTCTTGCGTTTTGAATTCGCCCAATTGCTGCTTCAGCGCATCGTGCTGCTTGGCTTTTTTGGCGTCATTCAGATCCGCTTGCACCTTTTCTTGTTCAAGTTTGATTTTGGCGAGTTGCTGGCGCAATGAATACACCGCTTCGGCAAGCTGGTTTTGTTCGGTGGCGTATTGCTGCTGCAAGGTTTTAACGCGCTGTTGCTCAGCCGTCATTTCAACGGTACGGCTTTGCTCGCCGTTGAGGCTATCAAGTTGCAAGGCGTGTTCGCGCCGAACTTGTAAACGTGCCCGCGTGAATTTGAGCCGCGCATCCATTGCCGCTAAAGACGCCGACCAGCTTTCGGTTTTCAGTTGCGCCAGCGACAATTGTGCCGCCGCTGCGCTACGCCCCGCTGGGCTGGCTTTCTCGAATTCGTCTTGACTTTGTCGCTGCTCGATTTGGGCTTGTTCTAGCTCGCTGCTAATGGTGTCGAGGTGCTGCTCTTGTAATCGAATGCTGTTACTGAGATTGTCGATTTCTTGGGCGATTAATTGCGCCAACATCAGTTGCTGATTGGCGTCGCCAACTGCACTGGCAGGATTGAGTGATTTGCGTGCGTCTAACGCTTGAATACCGACCATGGCCGCAGCGTGTTGGCGATAGGCGTAAATCTCGAGCTCAAGCCAAAAGCGCCGTTTATCGTTGTCAACATCGTCTTTGCTGTTTTTTAAAGCTTGTAAACGCGCTTGGGTTTGCTGCAAACGATTCTGAATGCGGCTCAGTACATCGCCACTTGCTGCTGGCGCAATTGCCGAGGCGGGCAGGGCGTCATGTTTGATTAAACTATCAAGCGGTGATGCTTGCGCATTGGTGAAGAAAAATAACCAACCGCTCAGGCAGAAAAAGAAAAATTGCTTAGTCAGAAGTTTTTTCATTCAAAGTCTTTTGGTAAAAAAAACAGTTAAAAAGCGGCAAGCGACTGCGGTTGGTGCATTGGCGTTACGGACGCTTGAAGGGCTGGCGCAGCATGCGGTAGTAGCCGATCTCAGCGTTTTTGCCTCGGCCACGCGAAATACTGCATGAAATCAGCCAAGGGCTGTCGATTGCGGCCAGTTGTTGATTTAGGTTGGCAATCATCGCGGTGGGGTTGCTGATTTTGGCTTTATTGATGAGCTCAACGCTGGTGCATTGGCGCTGTGCAAGCAGCATCTTGCTAACAAGCAGTTCTTCTGCGGTTAGTGTGAGCTGGCTAAATGGATTAGTGGTCGGCATGCGAAGTGATTTTAGAGAAATGAAGAGCGCAATTGTGGCACGATGCTTGTGCGTACGCCCAGTTATATAATTATTCGATGGGTATATTCATCTAAGTTATATTTAAATTAACCTAGGTAAATATACCCATGGATTGAATCCTTATGCGATGACCTTGCTCTGGTATTCAGCGAGTAGCTTTTGCATTTGTGGTGACAATTTGGGTGGATCGCCCAAGCCAAATTCAGTCGGTAGCGCCGTTTGCGAATCCTTGATATAGCTGATGGCTTTATCCAAATTGGCCGTTTGTTTAGCAAACGATTGATTCGGCGCGAGGAGTTGCTCGCTGGCGCCGTTAAAATGTTGGCCAAAATCGTTGAGTGCTTGCGCTGCCTGTGCGGGATTGCTTTGCCACTGCGCTGCGAGCTGTTGTCGATCTAGCTGCATAAATCCCTGTGCGTTCGTGCTAATGCCCATCGCCGCCAAACCTTGCATTCCCGCATTGGCACCGTGAAATGGACTGTTGATGCTGGCCTGTAACTCATGCCGCGCCAATTGCGCCGCTTGCGTATTGCCGAGCTGATTCGGGTCCTGCAGCGCAGCGTCAAATTCAAGCCGCCAACTATTATATTGATCGGCAAAAGTTTGCAGCTTGTTTTGCATGGCGTTCAGCGGCGTAGCGGCATCGATTGCCGTCAATTGCGCTGCACTTTGCCCAAGTTGCCGCACGCCTTGCGCCATATCGGCCAGTTCGGCATGCTGCGCTTGAAATGCGGCGTTGCTAAAGTTGATGACACTCATCATTTGATACGCCGATTCAGGGTCGGCCAGAGCAGGGTTGCGACCCGTCGGCGACAAACCTGCGACGGAATTCGTTGCATTGACAGTATTGCTTGCAAGGTCGCTATTAGCTTGATGTGTAGCCATATACTCACTGGATAGGCTCGCCAAATCAAATGTTGACCCCGCCTTGGGATTGAGCAAATTCGATAGCGTATCGGTTTTAATACTGGCAATTTGGCTGGCAATATTCTTAGCAGAAAAGTCCATGATGTCGCTCCAAAAGCGTGGATTTCAACAGTATACAAAAGCAATAATAATGCCTACTCGATAGTGTATGACTTGGAATAAGTATTTTTGTGAAGAACGCTGATGCCGCAACTATTTTCGACTATGCTAATTTAGCAATTATCTAGTACGCATGGATGGTGTATATGTCGAAATGGAGAGCATTACTGTGGATCATACTATTACTCGTGAGTAGCGAGTACTTGCATTGGCTTGGAGTTGAATCTGCGCATGATTTATTCGGTCTTATATCAACGACATTTTTGATCGTTCTTATTTGGTCTCGTCTTGGTGGCGAGGGCAACTTACGACCTTTTCTAATTGGAATTAGCTGTTATTGGTTAGCTAGTTTGTTAGATTGGTCAGAAGTTTATTTACCTTATCCAAAAATTATCGATGAAATAGAAAATGTATTGTACATTACTGGATTTTTCTTAATCGGCGTAAGTTTTTTGAATGTGATGCTGGCGCAAAAAAAATTACAAAAACAGTTATATGATCAAGCTTATACCGACGAATTAACAAAATTAGGTAATCGCCGTGCATTATTTACTTCATTAGAAGAAAAAATAAGTAATAAATCTGGTGTTGTTTTATATATAGATGTGAATGATTTCAAAGTTGTAAATGATCAGTTTGGTCATGAAACAGGGGATTTAGTATTGCGTGAGTGTGCATTTCTATTGCAAAGTTCAGAAGGTACGGCATACCGAATTGGTGGTGATGAGTTTGTTTTATTAAAAGACAATAGTGATCTGGCGCATGTGGAGGGGGTACTTGAGAATCTGCATGCCCGTGTTAAGCCACTAACTGCACAATATGGTATTTCATTGAGTATTGGCACCGCTTTTTTTTCTCCAAGTTTGAGTTGGACACCTGACTCATTATTAACCAAAGCTGATTCACAGATGTATCAAGCGAAAAAAAAACACCGCTCAAGTTTACGTTGAGCGGTATTTTTTTGAAGGGTATGTTGCTGTGACGCTTTATTGATAAGCGCTGGTTGGCAATACCTTAGATCGTCACTGCGTGTTCCCGCGTCGCGTGGAAACGCAATTCGGGCCAACGTTCCATTGTCAGATCCAAATTCACGCGGCTTGTTGCCAAGTAGGCCAAGCTGTTTGCGGCATCGCGACCTAGGTTATTGGTCAGCGTGCGCTCGAACTCAGCGAGTTTTTTCGCATCATCGCAAGATACCCAACGGGCGGTATAAATCGTGGTCGATTCAAACATCGCTTCCACACCGTATTCGTTCAGCAAGCGTGATGCAACGACTTCAAACTGCAATACCCCCACAGCGCCCAAGATCAAATCGCCACCGTTGAGTGGTTTAAAGACTTGAACTGCGCCTTCTTCACCTAGCTGTTGCAAGCCTTTTTGCAATTGCTTTACTTTAAGTGGGTTTTTGATCCGCACGATGCGGAACATTTCCGGCGCAAAATAAGGAATCCCAGTAAACGACAGTAATTCACCTTCGGAAAACGAATCGCCGATTTGGATATTGCCGTGATTCGGCAAACCAATAATATCGCCAGCGTAAGCTTCTTCGACTTGTTCACGACCTTGCGCCATGAAAGTCACCACCGAGTTAGCGGCGATTTCACGATTGAGGCGCAAATGTTTGAACTTCATACCACGGGTAAATTCACCTGAACAAACGCGCAAGAACGCAATCCGGTCGCGGTGTTTCGGGTCCATATTGGCTTGAATTTTGAACACAAACGCGGAGAATTTTGGCTCAACAGGCGACACTGCGCGTTGAATCGCAGCGCTGTCCGACGGTTGTGGCGCCCAATCAACCAGCGCATTCAAAATTTCGCGAATACCGAAGTTATTAATCGCTGAGCCAAAGAAGACTGGCGTCAATGTGCCGTCGAGGAATTCTTCAATTACAAAGGGATGCGAAGCACCGCGAACGAGTTCGAGTTCCATACGGGTTTGGTCGATTTCGAGCGGAAACAGTTCGTCCAAACGTGGATTGTCGATGCCTTTGATGATTTCAACTTCGTCGAGTGGGCCTTTGCCAGGCGTGAAGATAATCACTTCGTCTTTCAGAATGTGATACACACCGCGGAAGGTTTTACCCATGCCGACTGGCCACGTAATCGGCGCGCAGCGGATTTCGAGCACACTTTCGACTTCGTCGAGCAGCTCAAGAGAATCACGCACTTCACGGTCGTACTTATTCATGAAGGTAATAATCGGCGTGTGGCGCATGCGGCAGACGTTCAACAATTTGATCGTTTGCGCTTCCACACCTTTGGCAGCGTCAATCACCATCAAAGCCGAATCGACCGCAGTGAGAACGCGATAGGTGTCTTCCGAGAAGTCTTGGTGACCTGGGGTATCGAGCAGATTGACCACATGATCGCGGTAATCAAACTGCATAACAGAAGATGCAACCGAGATACCGCGTTGCTTTTCAATGTCCATCCAGTCGGAGGTGGCGAACTTGCCGCCTTTTTTACCTTTGACCGTACCGGCGTTTTGAATCGTGCCTGAAAAATAAAGCAATTTTTCAGTCAGCGTGGTCTTACCCGCATCGGGGTGGGAGACGATGGCGAAAGTACGGCGGCGCGCCACTTCACTGATGATATCCGGCATGGTATTGATGTCAAAGGGGAAAAACGCGCAATTGTACGCGATTGTGACGCGAAGCAAAACTATAAGCAGCTAGCGGGCCGATGGCACCACGCATTAACGCCGTGTCAGGCATCTAAAACGGTTGCTTCACTCGCGGTGTCAGGGAGTAATACGGTAAATAGGGCGCCGCCATCAGGATGATTTTCGGCTACGATTTGCCCTTGATGGTCGTTGATGATTTGTCGACTAATCGCAAGTCCAAGCCCTGTGCCGCCGCCATTACGGATACGACTACTTTGAATAAATTTATCAAAAATGTATTCGAGTTCTTCGTCAGGAATGCCAGGGCCATAGTCACGCACACTAATACCGATTGCAGGCTGGCCATCTGAGAGTGTGGACGCTGCAATAAAGTGAATGTCTATCATGCCCCCGTTAGGGCTAAATTTGATCGCATTGGATAATAAATTGACCAGTACTTGCGTCAAACGCGCTTTATCAAAAGTCGCGGTTGATTCAAGTTCAGACTCTTGAATATTGAGTTGCAATTGTTTGCTATTCATTAGAGAGCTGATTTCATTGCAGGCCAATCGCGCAACCAGTTGCAAGCTGTAGCTCGCTTTTTCATACGTCATTTTATTGGCTTCAAGCCGCGACATATCTAATAAATCGTTCAGTAAAACCAATAAGCGTTTCCCTGATGAATTAATGCGTTCGTAATACCGATATAAATTGACGTTTTCTGCTGAGTCTTGATTTTGCGTTTTGCTTAAACCCATTTCTGAGAATGACAAAATAGCATGCATCGGCGTGCGTAATTCATGCGACATATTGGCAAGGAACGATGATTTGGCATTATTAGCACTTTCAGCAGCTTCTTTGGCTTCAACCAAATGCGTTTCAATATCTTTAAGAACTGTAATATCAGTAAAGAAGGCATAAGCATGCTCAATGGACTGTTTATCATCTAAGACCACACCACTGTTGACTAGAAATGGGTGCGCCATTCCTGCCGCATTACTTAACTCTAAATCGATAGGTGCTTGTGGTTTATCAATCAGCTCTAGCAGATTGCTTGGGAAGATATGCGCGGCAGTTTCAGGCCACAATTCATCGGGTCGCCGACCAATCAGATTCTCGCGGGTAAAACCGAGTAAGCGGGTAAACGAGCGATTGACATCACAAATGCGCAATCCAGCATCAACCAGTAAAAAGCCGTCAGCCGTTTGGTCAATAATGGTTCGGTTTAAGCGCTCGGATTGACGTAGGGCTTGTGCGGCAATTCGCTGCGAAGTGATGTCTTCAATGACCGCAATCAGGCCTTTAGACATATCGCCAGGCACTAAGGCTTTGGCATAGATCATCGCCCAAAATGGCGAATGATCTCGGCGGTAAAGTTCCACTTCCCCACGATAGACGCCACCACTGGCAATTTTGCTCCAAATAAGTTGGCTAGTTTCGCTAAATCGGTCGGTTGAGGAGAAGATTTGATGGGTTGGTAAGCCAATAATATCGCTGGCGGCATAGGAAAAAAGTAGCTCAAATGCGGGGTTAACTAATCGAATAACACCGCGCATCGAAAGCATAATTGACAATGGACTGGCATCAAGCACCGTGCGAATTTCAGCCGTGCGTTCCATGACCATTTCTTGTAAGTGGTCGCGATGACGGCGTAATTCTTGCTCGGCCTCACGGCGGGTCGATATGTCCCGCGC
>CAUPHX010000037.1:0-13845 GCA_963511125.1 uncultured Deefgea sp.
ATGAAGCTGGGTCTGTGAATCGCCGCCTTGGGCGGCACATGGTTTATTGACGCCTTCGAGGCGTTCCTCTAATAAGCCCCCAGCTTTGCTGGGGGTCATTTAACTGTTGAAAGGATTGGTGATAATTTTAAATTTTTAATTCGTGGGGCAAAAGTAAATGAAAAGCAAAGCAGGGGAATAAAAGAGAGAACTTTGACCATAAGAATTGATGAAAAAAATTATTCACAGCACTTGCTAAATGAAATTAGAAGAAGTGATGTAGAGAATTACTTATGTGTTGAGTTGAAAACTACATTGCAAGCAATAAGCACAGAAATATCACGAACCTCTGCTGAAGTTTATAAGAATAAATACAAAGCAAGTTCTTATACATTTCGACATGCTTTTGCAGAAGACCTAAAAAATGCAAAGTATGATAAAGAAAATATTGCTATAGCATTAGGTCACAGATCTATTGATTCACAATCTGCTTATGGATATAAACAAAAATCTTCTTCTGGTGTGAAGCAAGAAATTGGCATTGAAAATACTAGCAATGATAAAATAAAAACACAAAGTAAATTGGATAAATTTAAGATCAAAAACAAGATAAAAAAACATAGTTTTGATGCTAGTAAGAAAAACTCTTTTGTAGTAATGCAACAGAAAACACCAAAAAACAAAAGGACCTAAACCTTGGGAACCAGTTCCCAAACCCTCTATTGAAACGTGAACGTTTTAGTCATTGCTAACGCCATGTAAACACGTGTTAAAAGGTATATTTTTGAGAGAAGTAGACTTCAATATCAGCATCTATATTTTTTTGGGAGGGGATGAATTGCAAGTGTGTTTGGCATAAAAAAAGGAGCTTCAAAGCTCCTTTTTTTAATTGTCTTTATTGGTTAATGATGTTCTGTATGTGGGTGTTATTATTTTTTCTGATATGAATCTTATAACAGGAACACATACAGCATCCCCCATTGCAAAATAACCTTTGTTGTCATTTTCTGGCAAGATAAAGCTGTCTCTAACTCCTTGCAATCGTGCATATTCTCTAGGTGTTAACAGTCGTACAGCCCAATTGTCTTTTCCTGCTCTGATCAGAATCTGTTTGCTTGATCCTCCACGAGGAGTTCTTAAGCAGCCAGCAATACCATCAGTACGAATTTCAACTTTGGACTCTCCTTTTCTCATTCTTCGATATGCAGTTGCATATGAATAAAAATCTTGGCTGGTAAGATTTAGTAAGGTTTCTTTATGAGATTCAGATAACTGATTGAATAGTTTCTGTTGCCTGTCAGAGTTCCACCAATTAGTTGATTTTTCATTAAGCTCTGTTTCTATTATCTCTGACAAATGTACTGATTCATTTTTAGGGTCTTGAATTTCAAACAGACCCCACTTCAAGTGCTCATTTCTTTTTATGATGCTCTTAATTTTGTTAGTTCTTATTAATGGTGTAGATTCAAAAATGCTCCACCAGTCATCAAGTATATGATCTTGGTTTTTAATCTTCATGACTTGATTGGCAATAGTTTCTTCAACTGCAAATAGAAAAACACGTTTCCTACTTTGTGGAGTGAAATAGGAGGCATCTAGTTCAATAATATCAACAACATAACCTGAGCTATTTAATCTTGATACAGTATAAGCAACATCTGCACCATCATGTGAAGTCAAAAATCCTTGCACATTTTCTAGCATAATTAGTTTAGGAGCACAATTTTCTGAATGCTTCTTTTCAATAATATCAAGTACAGCATTTAGGGTGCCAGATTCTTTACCTGCTAATCCTTTTCGTGCTCCTGCTACAGATAAATCTGTACAAGGAAAAGATGCTGTATATAAAAATGCAGAATCAGGTATTAATGATGGCTCTTTAACACAATCCCAAATATCACCAAGGAAAAAACCTTCTTCACCATAATTGTCTTTATAGGTTTGGAACTTGTCAGGTGAAATATCATTAGCCCAAATGCAATCCCATCCATCATGGACTAAACCTTCATTAACCAAACCAACACCTGCAAAAAACTCTGCAAATTTCATATTTTAGCTTTTTCTCATTAGATCATTTAGAGCTAAATCATCTCGAAAATTAATCTCCCCATTACTAATTGTTAGTATTGGGACTCCATGTTTGACAACATAGCCATAGGATATGTTTTTTCTAAAACGTTGCCTTCTTTGATCAGCAGGAGTTGAAGAGTTATAGTTTTTAATCAAATCATTTTCCCATGATAAGAAGATGTGTTCTAGATTTGAACCATGAATTGCACGAACAAATACATCTTTGTATGTTTCAGAATATGAGCAGAACAAATGATTTACTTTGCAATCTTCGTGTAATTTTTCTAATCCACTATTAAGATGGTATTGGTATTCATAACTACCATCTAGTTTGGCAGATTTTACTTCCCATCCATTTAAGTCTGCACCAGTAGTTCCAGTTCCTGATCTTCCAGTAAGGCTTGCACCAAATAACTCCCATATTACTGAATGAACAGAACCAGCAATTTTCAAGTTGTGCTGTGTTAGTAGTTTAATCTTGTGTTCATCATAAATATGATTTCTATAAATACTAAAAGCCACATCAATTCCACTCATTAGTTTCTCCATCAAGTTGAAGGAGGCTTGAAGCTGGAATATTCAGAGCTTTTGCAATTTTGAAAATATTGATAAGACTTACATTTCTTTTTCCTCTTTCTAGAGAGCTAATGTAAGTTCTATCTAGGCATGATTCTAGAGCCAGTTTTTCCTGGCTCCATCCTTTGCTTTGACGTACAGCTTGGACTTTTAGGCCAAAAGCTGTACATATTTGCTTATCTTCCACGACAATGATCCTCCCAAAAGGAGGTGCTAGTGTCGTGTTGTGTAGATTATAAGTCTACGGACTATAAGTCACAATGCCTATTGGTTGGACGGTGTGAATGATGAAAAAAAAGCATTGAAAGGCTCGATTTTCTTTGTTAATTGATGAAGTCAATTGATGAAGAAAATGAGCAACAACAGCTTGCTGTTGTAGTTGTTGGGTTAAATTCTACTATCCCTGTATTTTATTTTTCTATGCAGTAAGTCAATATCAACTTTGAATGGTGCTAGTTTTGATGTGTCAAAACTTAACGTATTGATAGTCTCTTGCAATGCAGGCATTCTGTATTCTTTTAGATATACCCCTGTGTTTACAGTGATGTAACTATGACCTGTTAGTTTTGATCTAATATATTCATCAATATAGACTTCTTTTAATTCATCATTGAAGGTATGACGAAGTGAGTGGAAGACTTTGTATTGTTCTTTAATTTTTAGTTTATCAAGCAACTTTGAAAACCCATCACCAGTTGTTTTTCCATAACCATTCTTGGTTTTATGAAGATGTGGGAAGATCTTAGTGTTTGAAAATGTATGTTGTTTGATTTCGTTGATGTAATCAATAAAACCTAAATCAATAACTTGTTGATGAAGAGGGATAAACCTTGCTGATGTTTCATTTTTAATGTTTTTGTCTTTGTATTCATTGATGTGAATACAATAGACACCTTCTTTTAAAACTACATCATCTAGTTCAAGTTGTGCTAGCTCTTCAAGCCTTGCTCCTGTATACAGTCCAAGCAAGGGTATAAAAAATTGATTTGGCAGTTTTTGTTCATTAAATAAATCACCAAAAATAATTGCAACTTCATTATGTGTAAATCGATGATAGTGATCTGCTATTAGTTCTTTGGCTTTTCTTGATAAAAATTTTAAATCTTCAAAAGGATTGATGTGTTTGTAATATCTTCTTGAAATGGCAAAAGAGAAGAATGTTTTCAACATAATCATCTTGTCATTGACTGTGATAGTTTTGTTGATTTGCTCTAATGTTTCTACATATTCAATGACAAGCTCTGCATTGATATCATTCAATTTTAAGATGTTTCTTGTTTTGGCAAAATCAAAAAGCTTAGTGATTTCAGCTTTATATTTTCTAACAGTTGTTTCTGCATAATCTTTTACTGTGGATAAATATTTTTCAAGTATTTGTTCATAAGTAATAGTTTCTTCTTCTGCTATTTTTTTAAGAATATGTTGAATAGGAGCAGAACCCATCACATCTTTTACAAAATCAACTTCTGATTGAATGCTTGAGTCAAATTCAAGCACTGTTCCATTAGGTAAATGAACTTTTAATTCATCCAGATTTTTATTACCAAAGTTGAAGTCTGTGAGCTTGGGTTTCATGTCATTGATAAGTAATTCGATTTGATAGTTCAATCTTAAAGCAATCAATCGAGCAGTATCAAAATTTTTTGTGTGAAGTGACCTTTTAAGAACTTTTAGTCCAAAAAGTTCTTGCAGGTAGACTGGGATTTTGAAACGGTATGTGTAAACCCCATGATGATTTTTGCATAATCTTGTGGGTTTTGATGCCATGAAGTGTCCACCTATGGTGTCCACCTAGAATGGGAAAAGCCCACTAAATCACTGATTTAATGGGCTTTTCTTTTAGTGGGGTGGCTGATGGGGCTCGAACCCACGACAACAGGAATCACAATCCTGGACTCTACCAACTGAGCTACAGCCACCACAAAACTTTATAATCTGCGAATTCTCGGCATGCTTGGCGCACCCGACAGGAATCGAACCTGTAACCTACGACTTAGAAGGTCGTTGCTCTATCCGGTTGAGCTACGGGAGCTCCGTATTTACTACTAAGTGTTTCTGGTCGGGGCGGTGGGATTCGAACTCACGACCACCTGGTCCCAAACCAGGTGCGCTACCGGGCTGCGCTACGCCCCGAACAGAGGCCGAACTATACGTTGCCAAATTCTCTGCGTCAACACCCTGCGCGAACTTTTTTTTGAAAATGTTGAAATGATGAGAAAAAAAGTTCAAATGATGAGAAAATGCGCTCCTCATTGAATATGCCGGAGTAAGCCCATGACCGCCCAGATCCTCGATGGTAAAGCCATTTCTCAAGAAATCGTTAGCGAAGTTCGTGTCAAAGTTGACGCGCGCGTCGCGAGCGGCAAGCGTGCGCCTGCCTTGGCGGTAATTTTGGTGGGTAGCGATCCGGCTTCACAAGTGTACGTGGGCAACAAAAAACGCCAATGCGAAAACGCAGGTATTACGTCGTTTGCCTACGATTTGCCGGCTGATACGTCGGAAGCCGACGTTTTGAAATTGGTCGCGGAACTCAATACCCGTGATGACGTGGATGGCATTTTGGTGCAATTGCCGCTACCGAAGCATATTGATGCCGATAAAGTGATCGAGTTGATCGATCCAATCAAAGATGTCGACGGTTTTCATCCCTACAATATCGGCCGCTTGGTATTGAAAATGCCTTTGCTGCGCCCATGCACGCCGCGTGGTGTTATGACCTTGCTGGAAAAAACCGGCATTGATTTGGTCGGTAAAGATGCCGTGGTGGTTGGCGCGTCAAACATCGTTGGTCGCCCACAAGCGCTAGAGCTCTTGCTCGCGCGTGCAACAGTGACGGTTTGCCACAGCCAAACCAAAGATTTGGCCGAAAAAGTTCGCGGCGCGGATGTGGTGGTCGCAGGCGTGGGTATTCCGAATTTCGTCAAAGGCGAATGGATTAAAGAAGGCGCCATCGTCATCGACGTGGGTATCAATCGCCTTGAAAACGGTAAATTGTGCGGTGACGTTGAGTTTGACGTAGCGAAAGAGCGCGCCAGCTGGATTACCCCAGTGCCGGGCGGTGTTGGCCTGATGACGGTGGCGACGCTGATGCAAAATACATACGACGCTTGCGTGAATCGGAATGGGTAAGGTGCGAGGCGTGAGGTGTGAGGTGTGTTGCCCCTTGCACTTAACGCGTTTACCCCTAACTCCTCACCCCTAACTCTTCACAAGGTTCAAGAATGGCTTACCAACTCGCAAAACCCCTGTTATTCATGATGGAAGCAGAGCGCGCGCATCATGCGGCATTTAAGGGTCTTGGCTTACTTCAAAGCATGGGCTTTTTGCGCACGCTCACGCCAACGGTGCAAGACAATCCCGTCACCGTGATGGGGATTGAATTTCCAAATCCAGTTGGTTTGGCCGCAGGATTGGATAAAAATGGCGATTACATCGATAGCTTGGGCGAGTTGGGCTTTGGCTTTTTGGAAGTCGGCACGGTGACGCCGCGCCCGCAGCCGGGCAATCCGAAACCACGTTTATTTCGTTTACCCGAAGCGCGCGCGATTATTAACCGCATGGGTTTTAATAATGGCGGCGTTGATAATCTGCTCACGAATGTAGCAGCAAGCCAGTATAAGGGCGTACTCGGTATTAATATTGGCAAGAACGCCGATACCCCGATAGAAAAGGCTGTCGATGATTATTTGATCGGCTTGCGCAAAGTCTACGCGCAGGCGAGCTATGTCACCGTAAATATCTCTAGCCCGAACACCAAAAATCTACGTCAATTGCAGCAAGCGGATGAATTTGGCGCGCTGTTATCAAAATTGAAACTGGAACAAACTAAATTGGCCGACGAACACGGCCGCTATGTACCAATTGCGGTGAAGATTGCGCCAGACTTGGACAACAACCAAATTCAAGAAATCGGTCAACTCTTGATGGCGCACAAAATCGACGGCGTGATTGCGACCAATACTACGCTGTCGCGCACGGGTGTTGAGCATTTACAGCACGGCCAAGAGGCCGGTGGTTTGTCGGGTGAGCCAGTTCGGGCGAAATCAACGTCAGTGATTCGCGAACTCGCGCAAGTGCTTGATGGCGCGTTGCCGATTATTGGTGTGGGCGGGATTGTGTCGGGTGAAGACGCCGCTGAGAAAATCCGCGCTGGTGCTGCCTTGGTGCAAGTGTATAGCGGCCTGATTTACGAAGGCCCGCAATTGATTGCCGATTGCGCGGAAGCGATTGCCAAACATCAGCAACATCGTTAATTGCACGATTTGAAGAAGGCGCCACCGTTGAAAGCCCAAGACGAAGCAATCACGCAAACTGTACTCACCTTTGCCCAGCCTGTGCTGGTGGGCCTGCCCAAGCCATGCTCGAAAGAGCAATTCGCCGGCGTCATGCGCACCGTGTTGACGGTGTGGAATGCGGTGGTGAAAGATGGTTTAGAGGGCGGTGAAAAGCACGAAGCCGCCGTATTGGCGACCATCGCCGCCGCACCAAAACCGGTGCAGTTGATGGTGAAACGGCTGATCAAACGCAAAAAAACCAAGTTCGCCGAGTTCGATCAAGTCATTGGTCAGCATTGGGTGCATGAGCAAGGTGGGGAAGTGTTGTTTGGTTGTGAAGAACAAGGCGTCGTAGCGCCCACTTTTAAGGTGAAATAAACATGGCAGTCTTGCAGCGTATTGAAACGCCACGTTTAATCTTGCGGCAATTCACCGATGCGGACTGGCCTGCATTACACGCGCATTATTCTGACCTTGAATGTACGAAGTTCACTTTTCGCCGCGCATTAACCGAAGGTGAAAGCTGGCGGGCGATGGCGAGTATGCTGGGGCACTGGGCTTTGCGTGGGTATGGCCCGTACGCGATTGAAAAAAAAGCTACTGGGTTGGTATTAGGTGCAGCAGGGTTGTGGTATCCCAACGATTGGCCTGCGCCCGAAATTAAATGGGCCTTGAGTCGTGCCTATTGGGGGCAAGGTTTTGCCAGCGAAGCGGTGCGCGGTATTCAGGCGATGGCTTTAGAGAGCGTACCTGATCTGGATTTGATTAGTTTTATCCATAGCGACAATGCACCGTCGATACAATTGGCGCAGGCAGTTGGCGCGACATTAGAACAAGAAGTCGAGTTTCGTGGTGGGCAATGGCGGATTTATCGGCATCCGCGGTGAACGTGCTGCTGTGATGATTTATGCGTTTGAGATATTTTTACCTTGGGTCGCGCTCATGCCGCGCGGCACTTACTTTCTTTGTTTCGCCAAAGAAAGTAAGCAAAGAAAGGCGACCCTGTATCTGCGTCCCGCTACGCGGGATGCCCTCGCTGCGGACAATCGGCAAGGCGGCGGGTTTTAACAAAACAGAACCCGCCGAAAACCCCTTGCCGCTTGTTCCTCGCTCGGCGCGATACAAGGGTTTTTTGTGCAGCTCAACGAGGTTTGAAAATTTATAGATGTACTGCCTTCTCAGCCATGCATATAAAGGCTTGCAAGTTAATACATTAGGTATGGTGTGTTTTACTCGGTAAACGTTGGGCTGCGCAGGCTTAGCTCAATCTACAGTATTGGATTTAGCAAAAACGATTGCCAACTAAGCATTCAAATCTAGTTGCGTGATACTACTTAGTCATTAAGGGCGCTTTGATGAATGATAAATTGTCGATTCCAACAGATAATATTTATAAATTTTATGCTTTGTTTTCTTTAGTCCTTAATGTTTTTTTTATTTCATAATTCATTTATATAAATGCAATTACAAATGAATTGATTAAAACGACAACAATAAAACAGGCTGAGATTTTAGAGCGGCTCCAAGGACCGAGTAATCAGCAAGTACCTATAGAAGCTGAAATAAAGTTCAAATCTCTCCAGTCACGAGTTGATGTTGAGATAAAAAATCGAAATGATTATATTTTTTTGATTATGGTTGGGTTATTTGTAGCAATTTCTCTTGGTGTATTTGGCTTTTTCAAGTGGCATACAACAGTTCAGCCTCTTGCTGATGAAATGGCTCTGGTGCAGTTAAATATTGCAAAGTTGCAACTTTTGAAGTTGAAGCAGGAAATTAAGTAGCACGGTAGTCGTGTAGGGCAATGGGTTGGTTTTATCAACCCGCGCAGATCCCGATTTGTTATATTGGAATTAGATTGGCGAGTTACGACTAAAGGCTAACCTGCCCTACTGTGCCGGTGTATTTGATTGGAGGCATTGATTAACAAGGCTTATATGGCAATACATCGACTAAAGAATGAATCTCGTTGAGCAGGGCGAGATCCCTTGTGTCAAGCCGAGCGAGGATAAGCGGGGCGGGGTTTTTGCGATCAATGTTTGAGGGAGCGAAGCGAGCGAGTTTTGAGCGCAACCGCCTCGATTATCCGTAGCGAGGGCATCCGGCGTAGCCGGACGCAGATGCAGGGTCGCCTTTCTTTGCTGACTTTCTTTGGCGAAGCAAAGAAAGTCAGTGCCGCGCGGCATGAGCGCGACTCGGGCAAAAAAGTACGCTGCGCGAAATTGAAATCGCAAATGAGAATTAGAAAATAATAACGAATTTTAAGATGTATTTGATTGCAGGCATTGTCGGCTAATGGCTGCAATCAAATACATCGTATAGATAGAATGTCTCAAGACAGGGAAACACCATGGATTTGAATCATTACCTTTTATTACTCGTCGGTGCGGTGTTGGTGAACAACGTCGTGCTGGTGCGAATTTTAGGGCTTTGCCCGTTTATGGGCGTGTCGAAAAAACTCGAAGCTTCCATCGGTATGGGCTTGGCCACGGCATTTGTGCTGACGCTCGCGTCGGGTACGTCGTGGATGATCGACCAAGTGTTGATCATCTGGCATCTGGAATACCTGCGAACGCTGGCGTTTATCGTCGTCATCGCGGCGATTGTGCAATTTACCGAGATGTTCATCCACAAAGCCAGCCCCGTGCTCTATCAAGCGTTGGGTATTTACTTGCCGCTGATTACCACCAACTGCGCCGTGCTGGGCGTGCCGCTGATTAATTCGAGCGTGAAACACACTTTTCTTGAGTCGCTGATTTTTGGTTTTGGCTCGGCGGTGGGTTTCTCGCTGATTTTGATTTTGTTCGCCGCGATGAGGGAGCGCCTCGAAGGCGCGGATATTCCGCAGGCGTTTAAAGGTACGCCAGCGGCGTTTATCACCGCCGGTTTGATGAGTTTGGCGTTTATGGGTTTTGCAGGATTGGTTAAGTAGGGTGAGGTGCGAGGCGTGAGGTGTAACAGCCGCCTCCGCTTCATGCTTGGGAGCAATCCTCCCTCTCCTTGTTTAAATTGTGCAGGCGTTCGTGCTTGGGAGTGAAGTGTTTTTGGCCTTCGCTCCTCACACCTTACTCCTCACACCTCACAGGAATTCAGATGAGTTTTCTATTAGCACTGGCCTTAATGGCCGGATTAGCAGTTTTGCTGGGCGCGGTTTTGGGTTGGGCGGCGATTAAATACAAGGTCGATGAAGACCCGCTGGTCGACAAAATCGACGCGATTTTGCCGCAAACCCAATGTGGTCAATGCAGCTACCCGGGCTGTAAGCCGTACGCGACAGCGATTGCTAACGACGAAGCCGAAATCAATCAATGCCCACCGGGCGGCGAGGATGGTATTCGCAAATTAGCCGAGTTGCTTGGCAAAGACTTTATCCCGTTTGATGATGGTGGCGCGGGCGCGGCAGAGAAACCACGCTCAGTGGCGGTGATTCGTGAAGACACTTGCATTGGCTGTACCTTGTGTATTCAAGCCTGCCCCGTCGATGCGATTGTTGGTGCGGCCAAACATATGCACACGATTATTGAATCTGAGTGCACCGGTTGCGAGCTGTGTATCGCGCCGTGCCCCGTTGATTGCATCGATATGGTAACGGTTGGCGAAAATGTGAATAACTGGAAATGGCGCTACCCTGTCATTCAATTGAAGCAGGTGGCTTAAGATGACGACGATGGAATTTACTCGGCAAATTTTCCCATTCCACGGCGGCGTGCATCCGCCAGAAATGAAAGACCTTTCCAATCGCGCGCCGATTGTGAAAATGCCCATCCCGAATAAACTGGTGATTCCGCTGCAGCAAAGTATCGGCAATAGCGCGCAGCCGGTGGTCAATGTCGGCGATGTCGTCCTGAAAGGCCAGCTGCTGGCGGCGAGCAATGGCTCGGTGTCGGCCGCAGTGCACGCACCGACTTCCGGCAAAGTGATTGCGATTGACGCGCAGCAAGTGGCGCATCCTTCGGGTTTGGCCGAGTTGTGTATTACGCTCGCGACTGATGGCCGTGATGAATGGATCGCAAAAGAAAAATTCGATTGGCAAGCGGCGATGGCGCGGGGCGATGGCAAGGCGGTACGCGACTATTTGCAAGAAATGGGCGTCGTTGGTCAAGGCGGCGCGGTGTTCCCATCGCACTTGAAATTGTTTGGCCGCGAAGCACTGGAAACCTTGGTGATTAATGGCGCAGAATGCGAGCCGTATATCACGTGTGACGACCGATTGATGCGCGAACGCGCGCTGGAAATCGTTGCCGGCATTTCAATTGTTCGCCAAATGCTCAACGCCAAACAGGTGTTGATTGGCATTGAAGACAATAAGCCCGAGGCGATTTCTGCGCTGCGCGAAGTGCTCAAAACCTGCGGTTTTTCCGCCGAAGTCGTGGTGGTACCGACACTTTACCCATCGGGTGGCGCAAAACAGCTGATTAAGTTACTGACCAATATCGAAGTGCCGAGCGGCGTGCGCTCGACCGAGTTGGGTGTGCAATGTTTTAACGTCGCCACCGTGTACAGTATTTATGCCGCGCTGGAACAAGCCGAGCCCGTGATTTCACGGATTGTGACGCTGACGGGTAATGTGGAACGAGCAGGCAATGTCGAGGCGCTGATCGGCACGCAGATCGCTGATTTATTGAAGTTTGCGGGAGTGAAAGCGGCAAGTGATTGCATTTACGGCGGCCCGATGATGGGCTTTACGCTGCCCTCAACGCAAGTGGGCCTGAGTCAGATTGGTCTAACTAAGGCCGGCAACTGCATTATCGCGATGGACGCGGCGCACTTTCCAGAAAAACAACGTGAAATGCCGTGTATTCGTTGCGGCGAATGCGCGGTGGCCTGCCCGCAAGAATTACAGCCGATGGATTTGTACTGGTTTGCCCGCGCGAAAAACTTCGGCAAGGCGCAAGAGTGGAATCTGTTTGATTGCATCGAATGCGGTGCCTGTGCCTATGTGTGCCCATCGAGCATTCAATTGGTCGACTATTACCGCTTTGCAAAATCAGAAATTTGGGACGCTGAACGCGCCAAGAAATCGGCTGACACCGCGCGCGAACGCCACGAATTTAAGCAATTCCGTGAAGAACGCGAAAAGGAAGAAAAAGCCGCTCGACTCGCAGCGAAATCAGCGCCGAAACCGGCCGCTGCTGTCTCTGAGGTAGCAGCACCTGCAGATGCGGATGATAAAGCCGCCAAAATTCGCGCCGCGATGGCGCGCGCCGCCGCCGCGAAAGGTGAAACGCCAGCAGAAATCGCCGCTCCCGCCCTTGATCCAGAAAAAGCCGCCAAGATTAAAGCGGCGATGGAAAAGCGCGCAGCGGAAAAAGCAGAACTTGACGCATTAAGCCCAGAAGAAAAAGCTCAACGCGACGCAGATAAAAAAGCCAAGATTGAAGCGGCAATGGCCGCAGCTGCAGCTAAAAAAGCATCAAAAGCGGCGGGTGAGGAAGCTGAAGTTGTCGCGCCAGCCGAGCAAGCCGAGCCAGTCGTTGAAAAGCCAGCGATTGACGATGAAAAAGCAGCCAAGATTCGTGCCGCGATGGCGGCTGCTGCGGCTAAAAAGGCTGCGAAGAATGGCGAAGCGGCACCTGTTGCTGAAGTAATTACGCCTGTCGAAGCACCTTCTGCACCTATCGTTGAAAAACCTGCGTTGGATGAAGAAAAAGCGGCGAAGATTCGTGCCGCGATGGCGGCTGCTGCGGCTAAAAAGGCAGCGAAAAATGGCGAAGCGGCACCAGCCGCTCCAGTTGTCACGACTGTCGAAATATCTTCTGCACCTATCGTTGAAAAGCCAGCGTTGGATGAAGAAAAAGCGGCGAAGATTCGTGCCGCGATGGCAGCAGCGGCAGCGAAAAAAGCAGCCAAAGAGGCGGGTGAAGCTGCACCAGCCGCTCCAGTTGAAACGCCAGCCGAGCCTGTCAGCGAAAAACCTGCAATCGATGAAGAAAAAGCCGCCAAAATTCGTGCGGCAATGGCAGCAGCGGCGGCCAAAAAAGCGGCGAAACAAGCCGCAGAGGGAAAAGAATGATTCGTACATCACCGCATCTTGTGAAGCCAACGCCACTGCAAATTGTGATGCTCAAAGTGGCGGCGGCATTGTTGCCGGGTATTGCGGCCTACGTTTGGGTGTTTGGCGCAGGGATTTTGCTGCAACTGTTGCTCGCGACCGTAACGGCGATCGCCACTGAGGCGGCTTGCCTGAAATTGCGTAAATATCCGATCAAACCGTTTATTACCGATGGTTCGGCGATTGTCACTGCATGGCTGTTGGCGCTGTCGCTACCGCCTTTATCGGCGTGGTGGATGGTTGTGCTGGCCACCATCATTGCGATCGCATTGGCCAAGCATCTCTACGGCGGCTTGGGGCAAAATCCGTTTAATCCGGCGATGGTGGGTTTTGCCGTGATGATTGTGTCGTTCCCAGCGCAAATGTCACGTTGGAATGCACCACTGGGTATCGCTGGTGTCGATCTGACTGCTTGGCAGCAGTTTGGGTATATCTTTACAGGCAATTTACCAAATGGCCTAGCGTTCGATACCCTTGCATCTGCTACACCGCTCGATGCGGTGAAAACGGCTTTGATGCAATCACACAGCATGGCTGAGATTTTTAATGGTGCGATTTTCCAGGCCGGTTTTATGCCGAGCCAAATGGCGTGGATTGCGGCGGCGTATTTGTTGGGTGGCTTATTCTTGCTGCAACAGCGCGTGATTCAATGGCATTTACCGGTCGCATTTTTGGCGGTGCTAGCTGGAATGTCGGGTATGTTTTATCTAATCGACCCTGCGCATTACACCAGCCCATCGTTCCATTTATTCAGCGGCGCTGCGATGCTGGGTGCATTTTTCATCGTTACCGATCCAGTGAGCGGCCCAACCACGCCGCGTGGCCGTTTAATTTATGCTGGATTGATCGGCTTGTTGACTTGGCTGATTCGCACCTACGGTGGTTACCCTGATG
>CAUPHX010000038.1:0-13706 GCA_963511125.1 uncultured Deefgea sp.
AGGGAGTCAATTACATCCTGAATTTATTCGCTTAATTTTCGCTTCATTCGAGCATGTTTTAATTAGCTCGTTGTCTCAACAAACCACCTGGAGCAAGACCATGAAATTATTGACTTTATTTGCAGTAGCAACGATTGCCGCGTCTTCACTGAGCTTTGCCAGTGCCAAATGTACTGCCCATCCTAAAGCAGAGTGGCTCAAGCCAGCTGACGCGCAAGCCAAGATCGAAGCAATGGGTTACAAAATCAAGAAATTCAAAACATCTGGCGAGTGCTACGAAATTTACGGCCACAATAAAGACGGCAAAAAAGCGGAAGTGTATTTCGATACTAAAACACTGGATATTGTTAAATCTGAAATTGATGATTAATTAGCAATGATGTATCGAGCTGTAGCCAGTATTGAATATTGCCTACAGCTCAATACCTATAGGAGTTAATGACATCATGAATCAGATCAAAGTATGGGATCCGATTGTTCGCTTGCTGCACTGGGGTTTGGCGATTGCGGTCTTGGGCAATTTTATTAACGAAGAAGGTGATTGGCTGCACCGCTGGGAAGGTTATGCCGCTTTGGCGATTGTGGGCAGTCGGATTATTTGGGGCTTTGTTGGCAGCAAGCATGCCCGTTTTAGCGACTGGTTTCCTACCCCAAGTCGAGTTTTCAATTATGTTCGCGCCCAATTGCGCGGCGAGCATCCGCGCTATCTCGGACACAATCCAGCAGGCGCAGTCATGATGCTATTTTTATTGTGCATGGTCATGGCAATGGGCGTCACGGGCTATATGATGGGCACCGATGCCTTTTTTGGCGAAGAATGGCTGGAAGAATTGCACGAGATCCTTGCCTATACTTTATTGGCTGGCGTGAGCTTGCATGTGGCGGCAGCGATTTTTGAAAGTTGGCGTCATAAAGAAAATCTATCCGCAGCCATGCTACATGGGTATAAGCGTGCAAACGAATATACAAAAGATATAGATCTTAATACCCAATCGATTTCGGATCATACTTAATGCGTATTTTATTGGTCGAAGACGATCTCTTGCTCGGTGAAGGCATACAGGACGGGCTGGTTGATGCCGGTTTTGTGGTCGACTGGTTGCACGATGGCGAAGCGGGGCGCAGCGCGCTGCAAACCGAGCAAAGCTTTGACTTGGTGGTACTCGACATCGCGATGCCGCGCATGAATGGGCTCGAATTATTAGCTTGGATTCGACGTCATTTGGGCGATTTACCCGTGCTGCTACTCACAGCAAGAGACTCCATCGAGGACCGAATCAAAGGTCTTGATGCAGGTGCGGATGATTATTTAATCAAACCGTTTGCGTTGGGTGAATTGATTGCACGCATCCATGCGCTATTACGCCGCGCACAGGGGCGCAGTGAGAACGGTCTGAAATGGCACGACATTCAGCTCGACCCCATCCATAAAACAGTCAGCCAGCGTGGGCAAGCACTGGATTTAACCGCGATGGAATTTAAGTTATTGCATTTACTAATGGCCAACTATCCCCACTACTTATCCCGCAACCAATTTGATGAAAAATTGTATGGCTGGCAAGGCGATATCGAAAGCAATACGCTAGATGTGCATCTATCACATTTACGGAAAAAACTCGGTAGTGACGTGATTCGCAATGTCCGTAATCTAGGCTGGCGCTTGGAGGCCAATTGATTCAACGTATTCAACACTGGCTACACCATTCCTTAGTCAGTCGCCTCACATTGCTCGTTCTACTCGCAACCTTGTGTGCGTGGGTTAGCTTTGGTCTCATTTTGCTGCATGAGGCTCGCAAAGAGACCGCAGAAGTACTCGACCGCCAGCTCACCGCTTACGCCGATATGCTGTGGCAAAACCTAGGTGATGAAGATGATCTCAAGCCTTCGTTGTACAAGACGCGAAGCAAACATGTCGTGCTGGGCTTTAGCTTGCTTGATCGTTCGGGCGACGTGATTATTAGTAGCTTGGCCCCCGCATTTCCGGCTCAAGCGGCTGCCAGCCAACACCCTTACCTCATCGAGCATCAAGGGCAATTGTGGCAAATTACGGTACGCCAAGACAATGAACGGCAGTTGATCGTCGGCGAGCCGCAACGCAATCAGCTTAAAGTAGCGAAAGAGCTGAGCGAGCATCTGGGTGAAACCGCACTGTGGGCGTTTCTTTTGCTGCTTCCATTGCTGTTTTTGGCAATTCGCCAAGGTCTCAAACCGCTCAAATTGGTAACGGCGGAGCTGGCGAATCGCGAGCCGAATAATTTAAATCCGCTAAATGTAGCTGTACCGTGTGAAATCACCCCGCTGCGCGATCGGCTCAATACCTTATTTGCACAAGTCAGTGAAACATTAGCGCGTGAGCGCCGTTTTACCGCCGATGCCGCGCATGAATTACGCACGCCACTGGCCGGATTACGCGTGCAAATCGAGCTAGCACAAAGCAGCCCGCGTACCGAAATTCGACAAAAAGCACTGGGCAGAGCACTCGCTGGCGTTGATCGAACCACTCGCTTAGTGTCTCAATTACTCGCTTTATCACGGCTAGAACACGGTGAGCTGCCGCACTTTGACGCAATCTCATTGCCCGATCTGGCTAGAACAGCACTACTCGAAGCCGACTTACCCACTGATGAAGCCCATTTAGTGATTAACAATCCAGTGCCTTTAGTCGGGCAAGCGGTATTGCTCGGTTTATTACTGAGAAATGTGCTCGACAACGCTCGCCATTACGCCGGCGTTGGCGCGCAAATACAAATTCAAATTGATAGTGCACGACTGCGCATTACCGATAATGGCCAAGGCGTCAGCGACGCCGATTTAGTCCGACTGGGTGAGCGCTTCTATCGCCCACCCGGCCAAGAGCAACCGGGGGTCGGCTTGGGACTTTCGATTGTCAAACGCATCGCCGATTTGCACGGTGCCACACTCACCTTAAGTAATCTGCCTGAGGGTGGGTTTTGTGTTGAAGTCATCTTTAAATTGGAAATCACCGCATGAGCTACGCACCGCATACCCAGCACAATCACCCCGAGGGCGAGCAACATCCGCATCCACACGACCGACCGCACGGGCACAACGCCAAGCACGATCATCGTAATGATCATAGCCATCATCATCACGACCATGCCACGCCCACTTCACAAAAACGCCTGATTTTTGCGCTAGCTGTCACATTTGGTTTTGCCTTTATCGAACTCGCCGGCGGGCTTTGGTCTGGTTCACTGGCCTTAATTTCCGACGCGGGTCATATGATGACCGATAGCGCGTCCTTACTGCTGGCGTTGATTGCTAATCTTATCGGCCAGCGCCCCGCCAATGCAGGGAAATCCTATGGTTACGCGCGTGCTGAATTGATCGGCGCTTTGATCAATAGTTTGACGATGATGGCGCTGGTGGTTTGGATTGTCGTCGAAGCGGTGCAACGGCTCTTACACCCACAGCCCGTCAACGGCATGGGTGTGATGGTGATTGCGATTATTGGTTTATTGGTAAACGTATTTTCAGCGTGGCAACTGTCACACGACCATGACAACCTCAATAGCCGCGCCGCATTGATTCATGTGCTGGGTGATTTACTCGGCTCGGTCGCGGCGATTGCAGCGGGCGCGGTGATTTATTACACCGGCTGGATGCCAATTGATCCGATTTTGTCGATTGTTGTATCACTGCTTATTTTGCGCTCAACCTGGAATCTACTAAGCCAATCGACTCATCTACTAATGGAAGGCGTACCGGATGGCATCGACCTCAACCAAGTCGGCGCACAATTAGCTGCGGTAAAGGGCATCGTTGAAGTGCATGACTTGCATGTCTGGAGTATCGGCAGCAAGCGCAAAGCGCTATCGGCGCACTTGATTATCAGCGAGCCGCTGGCGTGGCCGAGCCTGATTTTGCAGCTCAATCAAATGCTAGAGCATGATTACGGCATTGATCATGTCACCTTGCAGCCGGCATGGCTGAGCGAGCAAGATGGAAAAATCATCCCTATTCACCGAATAGAGCATTGAGTCGATCTCCGATGCTTGTTACGATGTGCCCACTTTGACTGGATGGATAAACCGATGCGCTATATTTTGCTGTTGACTGCTTTACTGGCTGGGCTTGCCCAAGCTGGAGAATATGATAACCGCCCACCAGATAGCTTAAGCGGCAACGATAGTGGCATTGGAGTGATGCACATTATTAGCGGAAAAAAAATGGCGCTGCCGATCCCCGAAGAACACGATTTTCAATACCCAAATATTGAGCCACTCAAAGAATGGGCGCCTATCGAGTTTCACCAAGCAATAAAATCCAATGCTTATCACATTGCACTCGATAGCCTGAGCGTGGGCAAAGACCAAATCGTACGTTACGTTGTTATGGTCACATCGAAATCTAATGGTGCTAAAAATATTATTTTTGAAGGTATTGACTGCAATACCAATCAATACCGCACCTACGGCTGGGGTAATCCTAAGCAAGAATGGAGCAAAAGCAGTAAGGTTACCTGGAAGATCATTCAAAAGAATCAGCACAATGCATGGCAAGCCAGTCTTGGGGATTCATTTTGTAAAATTGACGAACCATGGCCTATTGAGACTATCCGAAAAGATTTCAACGCGGAAAAACCAGCTGGCGAATGCCCCAACTGCCGAAATTAATGAATAAAGGCGACTCAGTGAGTCGCCTTTATTTAAAGCCGCCTTCATACCTTATTGCGGTAATGCGCTCCCAAATGCAGCGAGGTATTGCTCGGCTAATGTCGCCGGTGTGAATTTATGATTTTGTCCGCCGCGTTGAGCAATCCTAATGCTACCCAGCAGGCTCGCTAAACGGCCTGTGGTTGGCCAATCCCAACCGCGCATCAAACCATGCAATAAACCAGCCCGGAAGGCATCACCACAACCTGTCGGATCGAGGACCGCAGCTGCAGGAACGGCCGGAATATCGTGGCACACACCATCGGCATAAATCTGCGCGCCTTCTGCGCCCAAAGTCACAATCAACGCTTTCACTTTCGCGGCAATCTCTGCAATCGATAAGCCGGTACGCTGTCCCAGCATCTCTGCTTCATAATCATTGAGGGTCACGTAATCGGCCAGCTCAATCAGCTCCAGCAATTCTTCACCACTAAACATCGGCATGCCTTGGCCCGGGTCGAAAATAAACGGCACTTTGGCGGCAGCCAATTGGCGACTATGGTCTTGCATGCCTTGTTTGCCATCCGGCGACACAATGCCAATGGTGAGTTTTTCTTGCACATCACTCACTTGATTCAAGTGCGACATCCCCATCGCCCCCGGATGAAAAGCGGTGATTTGGTTATCGTCCAAATCAGTGGTGATAAAGCATTGGCCGGTAAAGCCTTCTTGCTCGGTAATATAGCGACGAGAAATCGAGAGTTGATCCAGCCAAGTCGCATAAACACCAAAATCTTGCCCAACCGTCGCCATTACCAGTGGCTCTGAACCCAGCATTTTAAGCGTGTACGCAATATTACCCGCACAACCGCCCAATTCACGGCGCATCTCTGGCACTAAAAATGACACGGATAAAATATGGATTTGCTCCGGTAGAATGTGCTTTTTGAATTGGTCAGGAAAGACCATAATCGTGTCGTACGCCATTGAGCCGCAAATCAGTGCTGACATATAATTTCTCCAAGATGAATAGCCGAATTATAACCATTCGTTGCTATCTGTCTGCATTCATTCACCATCTATCTGCTCATGGTGCACTGCACTAGGGTTTTCCTGTAGTTTTATGCTATGGAAATTGAAATTTCATTGAACTCCTTACTATGGGTTACGGTAATCACTGGCGTACTTGCGATTGGGCAGTACCTTTTATTGGCGCGCGCGCATCATTCTGAGCGTGGCTTAGGCACAATCGCATGCGGCGGCGGCTTACTTGCCGCGGGTGGTACAACTTTCGCCTTGCTGCTCAATACCAACTACGGTACAGCAGCAGCTTTGGTTTGGATGAGTGGATTATTAATTTTGCTGGCGGGTACTCGGCGATTTTTCGCGCGTCCTGCACTATTGGGTTGGTGGGCGACGGCGTTGGGCATCAGTGCCTTTATCTTTATATTGCAATGCCTGGGCGCAGTGGCCGCTCAAACCGCGACCCACCTCATGTGCCTGATTACGGTGCCGCTATGGATGATGATTGCTTATGAAGCACGCTTGGCCCATAACGATGAGCAATGGGCACTTCCCCGCAGTTTGCTCATCAGCATCCTGCTGATTTTTGCGCTGACTTTTCTGGCGCTCGGCCTTTATCTGGTACCGCAAGACAATTTCCAAGCCACATTGCTGATGACGCAGCTGATTAGCCAATTGATTTTGCCCTATGCCTACCACAATGCTTTGTCGCATCGCTTGCATACCCGACTCATTAAATTAGCCCGTTATGACGCACTGACTGGATTATTGAATCGTCGCGGCATTGAAGAATACGCGATAAAAGAACTTCGTCGCGCTCAGAAATACCAACAGCCTTTTGCAATCATTTGCGTCAATCTCAAGCAGTTTCAAGAAATTAATCAACGCTACGGCTTTGCGGCTGGCGACATGGCCTTGCGCAAATCAGCTCGCGTACTCAAAGACATTGCGAGTGATGCCACGGTTACGATTGGTCGCTTTACAGGGAATGATTTTATTTTGTTGTGCAGCAATATGCCGACGCAGCAGATGCGCAATATGATGCTGGAAATCGAATTGTCGATAAATGCTTTGCAAATTGACCACAGCGACAGTAGTTTTCATCCAAGCTGCGCGGTGAATTTGGTTCGGGCTGGGATTGATGGCGATTCAATCTACGACTTAATCACTAGCCTACACATCGCCATTCAAAAACGAAAAGCCATCGCGACGAGCCATAACGCGCCAATGATCCAAGATAATCTCAGCGCACTAGTTACGCAAATTCAAAGCAATAAATCCATGGGTATGCCTATTCAGGCTAATTTAGAAAACAGCTAGAAGCACATACCCTTGCTGATGAAATTAATTCTCGGAATCTCTTTGCAATAAAACTAATTCATCGGCCGTCAAATAGCGCCACTCGCCTTCTGCCAAAGCCAAATCAGCCAGTTTCAAGCCACCAATTTGCACTCGGGATAAAGCGCTGCAATGATTGCCTGCGGCGGCCAACATCCGTTTCACTTGATGATATTTACCTTGCTCCAATACCATTTCGATTTGATTGTCGCCGACTTGATTCGCAACCAGCGCCGCAATGGGGGCATTTTCATCAATCAATTGAACGCCAGCCAATAAATCACTAATTAATTTTTCGCTCACCGGCTCAGCCGTCGTGGCGATATAGGTCTTAGGTTGATGGCGTTTTGGCGAGCTTTGCGCGTGAATAAAGGCACCGTCATCCGACAGCAACAACAGTCCCGTCGTATCGTGATCGAGTCGTCCAACGGTTTGCACATCGCGCCATTCCATATTCTGTGGGAACAGTGTTAGCACCGCAGGATGGTGGGTCGGCTTGCGTGAGCATTCATAACCACTGGGTTTATTGAGGACTAAATAGACCTTCTCGCGGTATTCCCACATTTCATCAAACACTTGAAACACCAAGCCTTGTGGCTCGTATTCGGTTTTCCATTTCGTAATGGTGACACCCTCAATCGAAACTTCGCCGTCTTCGATTAAATCACGGCAGCCTTTGCGAGAACCAAAGCCTTGGCTTTGCAGAATTTTATCGAGCGATAATTTTTTCATGATGAATGACTCAAACAGATGGATACACCATTGTAAGGGCAAGTACTCAATTTGAAACGTAGAACAAAGGGAAAAATAGAATACTGCGAATACAACAAGGGGGAAACTGGTGGAGGGAGAAACTGCAAATTTGGTGTTTCAGTAACTCCCAATAACTCCCACAATACAAGCAAATTCAAGGCTTGCAGACCGACTATGTGCTATTATGTTCCCAATGATTCCCGCTAAAGCCCGCCTCTCACGGGGGGTCAAATGTGGGGCTGGCAGGTGATGCAAAGGAGCAAAAAAAGTGGCGATTCTAACTGATACCAAAGCAAAGGCGATTAAGCCCGAAGATAAACCCTTGCCGCATGGCGGGGTGACTGGCTTACGACTTATCCCAAGCAAAACCAAAGGCCACGGCAAATGGGAATTGCGCTTTGTTTCTCCCCTCACTGGAAAACGCCGCGATGCTGGCTTGGGTAGTTATCCTGAAATAGGCATTGCCAGCGCCAAAGAGAAGGCCGAGGCCATGCGCAAGCTTGTTGCTGAGGGCATCGACCCGCTTGAGGCGAAAGCACGCGAGAAAGCAGCACCAGCAACGCCGACATTCCAACAGGCCGCCGAAATACTGCATAAAGACTTAGCGCCGAGCTGGAGCAATCCAAAGCATGTAAACGATTGGATAAACAGCCTGCACATTTATGTGTTCAAGCACATCGGCGCAATGCCCGTTACCGAGATCACACCAAAACACATTGCCGATGTATTGCGCCCTTTTTGGTTATCGAAAGCCGAAACAGCCAGCCGAGTTAAACAGCGCATGAGTGCTGTGATGGGGTGGGCTTGGGCGCATGGCTTTATTGCAGCTAATCCCGTTGATGTAGTGGGCTACCTATTACCCAAGCAAGGCGAAGCCGCAAGGGTGGAGCACTTCCCCGCTATGCCGTGGCGTGACGTTCCCGCCTTTGTTGCTGGTAATCTATCTGATCGTCAAAGTGTGAGCGCCAATGCTTTGATGTTTTTAATGCTGACTGCCGCAAGGTCGGGCGAAATACGCGGCGCGGCTTGGGCTGAAATGGATTTAGATAACGCAATTTGGACAATACCCGCCGAACGGATGAAGATGGGCGTAGTTCACCGCATACCGTTATCAGATGCCGCCATCTCGATTTTAAAAGCACAGCAAGGCCAACACCCTACTTTAGTGTTCCCAAGCCCTAGAGCTGCAAAAGCCTTATCTGATAGCGCCTTGACGATGTTTCTACGCAAGCACAACGCACACAGCAACACAGGCGAACGGACAGCAACCGCGCATGGCTTTAGATCATCTTTCCGTGATTGGGCAAGCGTGAATCAATACCCGCGTGATTGGGCTGAAAGGGCTTTAGCACATGAGATCGAAAACAAATCAGAGGCCGCCTACCACCGTGACGACCTGCTAGAGCACCGCGCTGTAATGATGCAAGCTTGGGCTGATTTTCTGAACGGCAAAGCCAGCAAGCCGAATAACGTAGTGCCATTAAGAGCTGCATAACCGAGTTTGCCGCGCCTATCTCGACGGAGAGAAAACGGGTAGCCCTGACCCGCTGGCGTGGCAATCAATTACAGGGATTACGCCTAGGGGGCGTGATATGAGTAATGACAACAAACCAAAATTCGAACTACCGCCGCGCTTTTATTACTCGCTAGAACAAGCCGCAAAAGAATTGGGCTGTGAAGCAGATTATTTGCTTCACCTTGGTGCTACAGGCAGGGCAGAGCTATTGGCGAGGATCCCATACAATATTGCTGTAATGTTGCTTTCGCACAAATTTAGAAATGAATACATCGATACAGGCGCTGCTGATTTTTTTACTTTGTTTTGCGGGTATTGCGCCGCCATTGAGTTGGATGGTTATGTTGTTGCAGAAAGGTGGGACACCATTTGGGAGATCAATAATTATGCTTATGATTTTCCAATCCTATGCAAGTCAAACGGCTCTATTCAAGACGACACGCCGCTCGATCAGTACGGTTCTTTCTATGAAAAACAAGAGATACGAAGAGAGGAACTAAACAAATTCACAGCAATGGTAAAACCAACCGCAGTCACACTAACGGTAAAAGCGACTGAGGTTTACATTTCGGCTACCGAGCTAGAGCGAATTAAGCAAAATACCCCAATGAATGCCGAGCAAACAACTCGAATGACAAGCAGTGAGTCAAAGAGTTTGCCAGCAAGAACAGAAAATTTACTGTTCGAATGTGTTGCAGCCCTTGCCATGATGTACACAAAATCCGACTGCTCAAAACCTTATGAGGCGGCGGCGACGATATGTGAGGCATTGGATTTGCACGGCATTTCTGAAAGAACAATTGGAAAAGAGACGCTCGGAAAATACATTTCTTCAGGGCTAAATCGGCTGTCAAAAACTAAAACCAAGTCTAATTAGAATCAGCGAAAATCTAAAGAGGACAAGCCCCATTCGCGGGGCTTTATCTTTAGTGCATACCCTAACAAGCCCAACGCGGCTATGGATTGCACACAATGACCAATCAAACTATCCCCGACAGCTTGCCGCAAATATTCAACCGCAAGACGGTAGAGCAAATCACATCAAAATCACGCACCAGCATTTACCGCGATATGGCGGCGGGCACGTTCCCGAAGAATATCTCTCTCGGCGGTAGTCGAGTCGGCTGGCTGGCCTCAGATATTGCAGCATGGGTAGAAAGCCGCATTGCAGCATCAAAGGCACAGCAATAATGAAAAAAGCCGCTACCCCTTTTGAGAATAACGGCCTTGCTGCTACGCAAGACAATCTTACCAATACCAGCATCTCATCACAACGGCTGCGAGTTTTACAAACATTACGCCAACGGCAACATAGCACTGTAGAGCTGCGCCAATCCGGTTATGAAATCGACACCGAGCTTTGCTCTGTGCTAGATGGATTTAATCGACCACATTCTAAAGTAGCCATTTACACACTACTGTCTGAACCAAAGGTGGTGAAGCCATGAGTCTATTCACCGAACAAGTAAAAGCAACTGCCGCTGGTAACTGGCTTGCAATCTTTCTATCTATGGGTGTGCCTGCAAAGGCGCTTGATGGGCGCAATCATCCATGCCCTGCATGCGGCGGTACTGATCGCTTTCAATTTACCGTGCGCGGTGCTGGTGCTGAATATGGCCGCTTTGCTTGCCGTGGTTTGGATGCCCAAGGCGGCGACGGTTTCGCCTTAGTTATGCACTTATACGGCTGCGGGTTTAATGAGGCAGTAAAGCGCGTTGCTGCTGCATTAGGTATTCACCAAGAAAATCATTACACCGTGCGCCAATTTGTAGCACGGATCGCTGTCAAACCTGAAATCGACCAAGTCAAAATCGGCCGAGAAACCGCCAAACTGCAAGCGGTGTTTGATGCTGCTGAGCCTGTGAGTACATGCAATATTGCTGGGCAGTATTTAGCCATGCGTGGCTTAGATATTGGCCTACATTCATATACGCATGTATTGCACAGTACCGATTCACTAGACTATTGGACGCATGGCCATGATGGAAAACCGAGCAAGGTCGGAACATTCCCTGCATTGCTGGCGTATATCCAAAAGCCGGATGGCTCACTGGCTGGCCTGCATCGTATCTATCTAAACAACAACGCGCACAAACTGTCTGTAGTCGATCCGTCGACAGGTGCAAAGCTCGATTGCAAGAAGTTGAAAGCGGTACACGATGGTGCTTTGGCGGGAGCGGTCTGCCGACTTTTTCCGATTGGTGATGATGGCAGTTTTGCACTTGCTGAGGGCTTGGAGAACGCAATTGCAGTCCACCAATTAACGCGCTTCCCTGTTTGGGCTTGTATAAGTGCGGGTGGCCTGAAATCGGTTGTATTGCCTGAGCAGGTGCGCGAAGTACTGATCTACGCCGACAACGACCAAGACGACCACCAAGGCCGCAACATTGGCAAACTGGCCGCGCTTGCTGCGGGTGAGCGATTCATCAAGGAAGGCCGCAAGTGCCGTATCTATCTGCCGCCAGTGGCAGGTACTGACTGGCTTGATGTACTGAATCAGCGCCAACAAAAGGAGGTCGCGTAATGCTTCTTGATAACTTAAATATGTTGGTCGAGCTGATGCCTGCGCTTGATGCCATTGAGATTGATCCAGCACCAGTAAAAACACTGGACACCCCTAAAAGTACAGGGAACACAGGGAACACAGGGAACAGCCAAAAGATACCTAATGAAAATGCGAGTTGTGACGGTACTGGTGTGTTCCCTGAAACAAAAAAGGAGCAGGGAACAGTAGGGAACAGGGCCGAGAAAAGCCCGTTTTTTGTCACCGGTGACGGTGTGTATTGGCTGGATATGGGCAACGAGGACGCGCCGCCGCTGTGGTTATGTGCCCCATTAACCATCGTTGCCAAGACCCGCGACACGGCGCAAGGCAACTGGGGTCGATACCTGCATTGGTTTGATGATGACAAGCACTTACACGCTTGGGCTTGCCCTGCTGAATTGTTGGCGGCCAGTGATACGGCAGAGTTTCGCAAAGAGTTGGCGCGGCAAGGGCTGACCATTGCCACCAATAGCAAGGCACGGCAAAAACTGGTGGATTACGTCTTGAGCTATTCCCCACAATCCGCAATACCTTTGCGGTGCGTCACTCGAATGGGCTGGTTTGTGGATCGCTATGTTTTGCCTGATGCTGCCTATGGTACTGAATCTGACGAAGGTGTGATTTACCAAGGCGCAACGGCCAGCGATTACGAAGAGGCTGGCACATTGGCCGATTGGAAAAAGCAGATTGCTGCACCAGCGGCGGGCAATTCACGGATTGTCTTTGCGCTGTCTGTAGCGTTTGCAGGTGTACTGGCTGAGATGGCAGGCGAAAGCGGTGGCGGATTTCACTTTGTTGGCACGACCAGCAAGGGCAAAACCAGTACGCTATTAGATCCTGCCGCTAGTGTTTGGGGTAATCCTGACCATTTTGCTAAAAAGTGGCGCACCACCACCAACGGTCTAGAGTCGCTGTGCACTGCCCGCAATGATGGTTTGCTGATTTTGGATGAGTTGGCGCAAGTGGCCCCCCAAGAGGCTGGCGGCGCGGCGTATCTGATTGCCAACGGCCAAGCCAAAGCACGCATGACTAAAGAGGGAGGCAATCGACCCGCGCAAACTTGGCGGGTGATGTTGTTGTCAGCGGGTGAAATCGACTTGGCGCAACACATGGCCGAGGCTGGCAAAAGCGCCAAGGGCGGACAAATGGCACGACTGCCCGCCATTCCTGCCGACGCTGGTGCTGGACTGGGTACGCTAGAGCGATTGCAGCAATTTACCAATGGCCAAGCGTTTGCAGATCACATGAAAAGCCAATCCCGCCAACAGTACGGCACGGCAGGCCGCACATTCATTGAGCAGCTTTGCGCTCCTGAAAATCTGATCGAAGTACGCGACTCAATCCGCGCTGATATGCAGGCGATTTGTGAGCAATTCGAGGTGGCGAAAACTGCACCCACCGAAGTTGGCCGAGTTGCTTCACGTTTTGCACTGGTAGCCTTTGCGGGTGAATTGGCAACGCAATACGGCGTGACAGGCTGGCAAGCTGGCGAAGCGTTAAATGCCGCGAAGCAATGTTTTCAAGCGTGGTACTCATCGGTGGGCGCTGAGTTTGGCGTGGATGATCGGGCGCTATTCTCGCAAGTATCGGCGTTTATGCAGGCACATAGTAATACCCGCTTCCCAGCGCATGATGCAAGTGATGAGGTTTTGGCGCGGCACAATAACCGCGCTGGCTTTCGATATAAAGATAGCACGGGTCAGGTGCAATTCTGGGTAATGACTGAGGCATTTAAAAACGAACTTTGTAAAGGATATAAACCGGCTGATGCGGCAAGGACTTTGCAAGCTGCTGGTTGGATGTTGGCGGGCGATAAAGAGGCGACACAGTTACGCAATACACAGAAAAAACGGATCAAGGCACTAGGTGCAAAAACTCAGTCCTTTTATGTATTTACTGAGCGATCTTTGGGAGG
>CAUPHX010000039.1:0-13701 GCA_963511125.1 uncultured Deefgea sp.
CAGTATGTAGGTCAAATCGGCGCAGGGACGGTTAAGCACTGGCCATCTTTTAAGTCAATTGCAGGAATAATCAGCATGATTTAGTGTTCGTGTAAATAGTAAGTTGATAAGTGAAACGTTAACAGTATTTAGGTCAAATCGGCGCAGGGACGGTTAAGCACTGGCCATCTTTTAAATCAATTGCAGGAATCATCAGCATGATATGAGCGTGTTATTGAGTGAGTCGTTAATGGGTTAAGCAAGAAAGCAGTATAGGTTATAAATTTGTACCGCGATTGTTTTCCAATTTTATTGCTGGCCATTCCACTGCA
This sequence comes from uncultured Deefgea sp., assembly GCA_963511125.1. Classification (GTDB taxonomy): domain Bacteria; phylum Pseudomonadota; class Gammaproteobacteria; order Burkholderiales; family Chitinibacteraceae; genus Deefgea. The sequence goes on from CAUPHX010000039.1 coordinate 312, forward strand.
CAAAGTTCTTTAGTAATTGCAAACCTGCCGTGCTGCTTTTTTCTGGGTGGCATTGAATTGCAAAAATATTGTCTTTGGCAATCGCCACTGCAAATCGATTCGGGTAACCCGTTTCGATAATCGTATCGTGTGGCTCGGTCGGCGCAAAGTGATAGCTGTGCACAAAATAAAAGCGTTCAGTGTCGCTAATTCCGGCCCACAGCGGATGATCTTGGACAATAAACATCTCATTCCAGCCCATATGCGGCACTTTGAGCTTTTGGCCATTGGCATCACGCATGTTTTCAGGTTTGAACTTAATCACATTGCCTTTGAGTACACCAAGGCAATCCATATCGCCTTCTTCGCTGTGTTCAAACAACAATTGCGCGCCAACGCAAATCCCTAAGAATGGCTTGCTGGCGGCTGCATCGAGCACCGCTTGTTTTAAACCACTGGCTTCCAGCTCACGCATGCAGTCGGGCATTGCGCCTTGACCGGGGAAAACGACTTTGTCGGCGCTCGCAACGACCGCTGGATCGGCTGTGAGAATAATTTCGGCGTGATCTTCTGCTACCAACTCAAACGCTTTGGTCACAGAGTGCAAGTTGCCCATGCCGTAGTCAACGATGGCGATTTTTTGTGTGCTCATATCAACCTACCAAAGTGCCTTTGGTGGACGGCGTAATGCCCGCCATCCGAGGGTCGAGTTCAACCGACATCCGCAAGGCGCGACCTAAAGCTTTAAAAATCGTTTCGGCTTGGTGATGGGCGTTTTTGCCTTTTAAGTTGTCGATATGCAGGCTAATTGCCGCGTGATTGACAAAGCCACGGAAGAATTCACCGAATAAATCCACATCAAAGCCGCCAATCATCGCGCGGGTGTACTCACAGTCGTATTCCAAACAGGGGCGACCAGAGAGATCCACCACGACGCGGCTCAGCGCTTCGTCGAGTGGCACATAGCTGTGGCCATAACGGACGATGCCTTTTTTGTCGCCCACCGCTTTGGCAAACGCTTGACCAAGCGTAATACCCACGTCTTCGACGGTGTGATGCGCGTCGATGTGCAAGTCGCCAACCGCTTTGATTTCAATATCAAATAGGCCGTGGCGCGCGACTTGGTCGAGCATGTGTTCGAAAAACGGTACGCCCGTATCAAATTTGCTTACACCAGTGCCATCGAGGTTGAGCGTAATGGTGATTTGAGTTTCTAGCGTATTGCGGGTGACGGTAACTTGGCGCATGGGTCGGTCTCGGTGTTTGGGGCGTTACGGCAGCAAATGCAGGCGATAACGACTTTAGATGCTTATTTTCTAACAGAAACTGCTTTACGGGAAGTCTTACTCTGATTTTCACGCCTAGCGATCGGCATTTATTTAGAGTGAGTTTTTATTGTTGTTGGGTATGTCTTTGTAGCTTAAGTTTTGTTTGGCTCGTGGCTATATACATCAAAATAAAAATGCCCGCATCGTAGCGGGCATTTTATCTGGGCAAGCTGGAGTTATTTCACTTTATTGGTGTACATAAAGTCTTCCGTCGCTTGCTCGGCCACGTTAAACCAAGCATGTTCTTGCGAGCGGAATTTCTTCCATGAAGTGTAAATCTTTTTGAACGCGGGGTTTTTTGCCGCTTCAGCTTCGTACAGTGCAAAAGCTTCTTTTTGTGCTGCCGCCATCACGTCATTTGGGAAACGTACCAGTTTCACACCTTGCTGCATCAAGCGACCTAAAGCCGCTGGATTTTTGGCATCGTACTCGGCCAACATTTGCAGATTCGCCTCGGCAGCAGCGACTTCAAAGGCCGCTTGATATGATTTTGGTAACTTGGCCCATTCAGCAGCATTGACATAAAACGACAGTGTCGCGCTTGGCTCCCAAAAACCGGGGTAATTGTAATGCTTGGCGACTTTGAAAAACCCGAGTTTTTCATCGTCGTAAGGGCCAACCCATTCAGCGGCATCGATGGTGCCTTTTTCTAGCGCAGGGTAGATGTCGCCACCCGGCAAGGTTTGTGGAATCACCCCCAAACGCGCCATGATTTCGCCGCCAATGCCAGGAATGCGCATTTTTTTGCCTTTCAAATCAGCTAGGCTTTTGATTTCATCACGCCACCAGCCGCCCATTTGCGCGCCCGTGTTGCCGCCTGGGAAGTTCACGACGCCATAGCCTTTGTAGAACTCACGCAGCAATTCCATACCGCCACCAAAGTAGAACCAAGCATTTTGCTGACGTGCAGTGAGGCCAAACGGCAAGCAAGTATCAAAGGCAAAGGCTTTGTTTTTGCCAACATAATAATAACCGGCCGAGTGCGCTACTTGCACGGTGCCATTTTGCACCGCATCGAGTGCTTGTAGGCCGGGAACGATTTCGCCTGCTGGATAGATTTTGATGGTGAATTTGCCATCAGTCAGCTCAGCAACACGTTTAGCGAGTTGCTCTGCACCACCAAAAATCGTGTCGAGACTTTTTGGAAAGCTAGACGTGAGTTTCCAATTAATTGTTGGGTCACTGGCTGCTGCGAGTGCTGGATTGGCGACTGCTACGGCGGCAATACCTGCTGCTGCGGCGGTGCTGGCTTGTTTCAAAAAAAGACGTCTTTGCATTTCGAACTCCAGTGAACAAGGTTAATGGATTTAATTGCTTATTTTGGTGCTGCGGTATCGCCCAATAAGTCGGAACTTGAAGTCGTGTTCAGGTCTTGCTGCGCGGGTGCGCTGGCATTGTTACTGGTGATGTTGCTTAACGTTTCATCCACACTTTCGGTGCTGACGATGGGTTTGTCGAGGAAACTGGTCACCAAGCTTGGCGTTGTCATCACCACCGCCACCATCAGTAATTGGATGCACACAAAGGGAATCGCGCCCATGTAAATATCTTTGGTGCTAATTTCTTTTGGCGCGACGCTTTTGAGATAAAACAGCGCAAAACCAAATGGTGGATGCAAAAAGGCGGTTTGCATATTGATGGCGAGCATGACGCCAAACCAGACCAAATCGATGCCAAGTAAGGACGCGATTGGCGCGAGGATCGGGACCAGAATAAAGGCGATTTCAAAAAAATCGAGGAAGAAGGCCAGTACGAAAATGAGGATATTCACCACAATCAAAAAGCCCATCACGCCGCCAGGCATATTGTCGAATAGGTGTTCCACCCATTCATCACCACCAATACCGAGGAACGCAATTCGGAATACGCGGGCGCCAATCAAGATAAACACCACAAACGTCGTGAGTTTGAGCGTTGAATTGCAGGCTTGTTGCAGCAGGCTGAAGTTGAGTTTTCGTTTCATCATCGCCAATGCCATCGCACCGGTTGCGCCCATTGCGCCGCCTTCCGTTGGTGTGGCGATGCCGAGGAAAATCGTTCCTAAAACGAGGAAAATCAGCAGTAAGGGGGGCAGCATCACGATGGACGCGCGGCGATAGAGTGCTGCACCACGCAGCGTACGCGCTGATTCTGGCAGGGCGGGTGCGCAGCTTGGCTTCACAATCGTCATCACCAAGACATACACCGCATACAGTGACGTCAAAATCAGGCTAGGCACCAAAGCGCCTTTATACATATCACCCACTGAGGTGCCCAATTGGTCTGCCAACACAATCAGCACCAAACTCGGCGGAATAATCTGCGCCAAGGTGCCAGAGGCAGCAATGACGCCCGATGCCAGCCGCTTATCGTAGCCGTAGCGCATCATAATCGGCAGCGAAATGAGTCCCATCGAAATCACCGATGCTGCCACCACGCCGGTGGTTGCCCCGAGCAGCGCACCGACAAAAATCACCGCATAAGCCAAACCACCACGGATGCGGCCAAATAATTGCCCAATGGTGTCGAGCATGTCTTCGGCGATGCCGGAACGCTCTAAAATCAACCCCATAAAAGTGAAGAAGGGGATTGCGAGTAGCGTGTCGTTGCGCATGATGTCGAATACTTGCTGTGGCAGGGCTTGCAGCAAGGCAGCGGGCATCAAATCCAAATGAATGGCGACAAAGGAAAACAATAGGCCAACAGCAGAAAGGGCAAATGCGACGGGGTAGCCTAGTAAGAGAAAAGCAATTAAGCAGGCAAACATCAGCGGTGTGAGTAAGTCTTGCATTAGACTGAGCCTCCGTTTTGCGGTGGAGTCACATCAATCGCGCCAGCTTGACTGTGTTTTTCGCTTGGATCGGGGATCAGGTCTTGGATAAAGGCAATCCGTTTAATCATTTCGGCTAGTGCTTGTAAAATCAGCAAGCCAAATCCAGTCGGAATCAGCGCCCAAACGGGCCAGCGAATCAGCCCGCCATTGTCGGCTGAATATTCGCCGCTTTGCCACATATTGACTGCAACTGGCCAAGAAAAATAGGCAATGAGTAGCGCCATTGGCAAGAGGAAAAACAGCCCACCCAAAATTTCGACTAACGCTTGTTGTTTGGGTTTGAGCTTGCCATAGAAAATATCAATTCGGATGTGTTCGTTGTGTTTGAGCGTATAACCTGCCCCCAACAAAAATATCGCCGAGAATAAATACCACTGAATTTCTAAAAAGCCATTCGAGCTAAAATCAAAGACTTTGCGAATAACGGCATTGCTGGCACTGATTAAAACGCACAGTAAAATGAGCCATTTAATGGCTTGGCCAACCCGTTCATTGATCGCATCAATGAGGGCAGCAAGGCGAAGTAGGAATTGCATAATGGGCTGACCAGTTTGTTTTCTGGTGGCGACTATGTCAAATTCGTTAGCTTTATGTCAATTTAATGAGGAATTTTGTTGTAAGGTGGTTATTTTTGTTGTTTTTGTGGTGTAAGTTTTTGGGCGGTTTTTGTGCTGGCCTGCACGAACAAAACCCCACGTCGTATATTGATCGGGCGCTAGGCAGTAGACCAATGCGAGTTCATTGGATGACTAGCATCCCAGACGGCGCGCCGAGTTATTGCTGAAGCAAAAATCATTGCAAAACCAATAAATTGCGTTTTGTATTATGGGTGTTCTTTTCGGTCTATTGGTGTCGGATTCGCCTTCAACAGTAGTTCGGCCGCGTGTAAACCTGATAAATAAGCACCTTCCACGCGCCCGCCGTCGAGCCAATCCCCTGCAATGACCAAGCCATCCATCGCGTGCTGAGGAATCGGCGCTTCAGTATTGCCGCGTGCATACAGCCAGCGATGGGCTGTAGCGCCTCGCCAAGTCGGTTTGGATTGCCCCCATTGTTTTAAGAGTCGATTGAAGGCTTGGCAAAGCGCTTCGATGACAGCTTCGGGCGACGCGTCTAAATGCGCCTCAGACCACGCCACGCTGGCGTGTAAAACCCAGTGCTGGCCAGCACGATTGGGCTTGCTGCTATCAAGGGCAATCCAAGACAGAACATCATCATTCATACCTTCATTGACGAAGAACCCGGCAAAAGGCAAATGGATTTGATGAATGCTGCTGATCATCACCGCCCAGCAGGGCTGCATCGTGACTTGCGCCGTAGCAACTTGCAGCGGATGCGTTGCTGGCAGCAGCCTTGCCACTTGTGGCGCAGGAATCGCTAACACCAGCTCAGGCGCTTGCCAAGCTTTTGATTCAGAATGAACGCTCCAAGCCCCGCTAGATCGGCTTATGCTGCTCACTTGAGCCGACAATTCGACGTCCATTTGGGCTGCCATCGCGCGTAGTGGCGCATTCATGGTCGGGCTGCCGACAAAGCGCTGCTGTGGCGAGCTGACTTGCAGGGTTTCGCCATCCCAAGCGTAAATCGGCGCATGCCAACGGCTGACGACATTGGCGCGTAACCAGTGTGCCACTTGGCGGCGAAATGGCGCAGAACGGGCGGTAAAATACTGCGCGCCATGATCCCATTGCCCCGCATCGCTGCGCCGTGTAGCCATTCGACCGCCTACGCCGCGCGATTTTTCGAGCACCAATACGTCTTTACCCGCTGCACGTAGCTGTTGTGCTGCGCTCAGACCCGCCATGCCTGCGCCGATAATAATCACATCCCAGTTGGTTTTCACAGCGCTTCCTTGATGTTTGAATTACAAATGATCGAGCTGAGCTCTGATATTGAGTTGGTCGCCCAAGATGAGCCGAAGCGTGCTCATGCGTTGCCTTTGCGCTGTGCGCACCGCACGCTGCAGTATTTAACGGATTCCCAGTTCTTTTCCCATTTTTTCCGCCATGCGAAGGGCCGCAGACAAACAGGGCAGATTTTCTGCGGCAAGGTGAGTTTATGATGCGTCATTGATCAGATGTATATGCATGTGGGAATTATCAATCATAGTCTGCAAGGCGATACATCCTATATTTTGGCAGTGGGCGCAAATGAGCGTGGCCGCCATCTTTCATGGCAAATGGCGTGAGTTGCTCGGCCATAAAGCGTGGACGATTGAGGTCGTCGACTTTGAGGTACAAGATTTCATCGGCAACGAGGGCGAAAAATAAGTCATCACAATACAGACCAAAGCCACCAAACATGGCTTTGGCGCGTAAGTGGCCGAGCGGTGCGAGTTCGTCGAGCAGGTATTCAACGAATTCGCTGCGCTTAGCCATAGCGATGCATCCGCGATTTTTGCACTTAATGCTAACTGATAAGGCCTGCTGCCACGTTGGCGAGCAAATGTTTGAGGGTATGGCCGCTCATGAAACCTAGGGCGGAATAGACTGGAAAGTCTGCCAACTCGGCTATTTTTGCCAACACATAGCAAGCAATGGCGGCACCGAAAGTGATGCGCTCATTTTTGGGAGCGTGCCATTGCCAAATTGGGATTAAGACCAGCGGTAAGATTTGCAAGCCCAGATAGAGGCGTAAATCGCTGGTGAAATGCCAATACACGACGCCGATAACAGCAAAAAAACTCATCGTAATGACGAAAGGCCATTGATTTTTTTGGGGAGAGAAATCGTGCCAAACGCCGGCCAAAACCCCAGCGCAAGCCAATGAAATCGGTAGGCGATCCCAAACGAGGCGCTCGTCATTGGGCATCCAATGATAGTAGCCAGAGCCGATGGCGGTTAGAAAAATGGCAATGACAAATAAAGTAAATCCAACATTCAGTTGCTGGCGCTTGGGCCATAAATACCGCAATCCCCACAGTGCAATGAGTGCAAAACCCATATTGGAGAGCACATCCCCGAAATTGACAATACCGAACCGCAGCACTTGATCGGCAAACGAATGGTAGCCTTCCAGTTGAGCGATTGGCCCATGAATGAGCATGCCCAGCGTAATGGCGAGCAATATCAAAAGGGTGACTAGCTTTTGCATACAGCAAACCTTGAATTCAAATAATGTTGCGCAGCTTAGCATAATTTATAGAGATGATTTCTTTATGCCAGCATCATGATGTATATGATTGCAGGTATTATTTAGTAAGATCTACGTGCTGATACCCTGCTTTTGTTGGTTTTTAGTATGCCTTTCATTGGAAAGTGAGAGGCTTGAACGCCTAGATTGTTTTCGTTTTTCGTCATTGTTGTACCAGTCAATGACTATCAGCGGAAGGCTGATTTTTTGAGCATGCACCTACAAACAAAAATAACTAAGCCAGCAGCATTAAATCTGAATATGGTGCGTGATTTAATGGTTTAGACTTGCTATTATCTTACTCGGGATTCGGAAGTAGTCCACCCGCGTAGTCAAGTCACTATGCAGTGCAAACACTGCATTCTTCAACATCTTAATGATTAAATGGAATTAGACAGGGTATGCCAAGCTGGCAAGAATATCGGCAGCATTTGCTGGCCAAAAATAAGGCCGAGATGTTTGTTGATCCAGTAAGTGCGCGAAGCCAGTGTTTGGCCTTGCTCGATGATGCGCGCCGCGCATTTGATATTACGTGCTTTATTGATGCCGCCCTGCAACGCTCCCAAATTGAAGACCAGTTGGGTGATTTGAATAGTGCCATCAGTCTGCTCACTGAAGCGATGGTTTTTGCCGAGGAATTCAAACACCCGCAACGTCTACCCGAGATTTTAGAGCAGATTGGCCGCTGTTATTATTCGCAAGCGTGTTATCCACAAGCATTAGAGCATTGGCAGCAATGTGCCGAACTCTGTGGAAACCAAGCTGAATTTTTGAAAACGCGCAGCCTTGCCTTGATGGGCTTGGGGCAAATTTGCGATGCAGGCGGGGATAATCGCTTGGCGGTGCAAATGCATGCGGCGGCGCATCAGCTTTTGCTAGATAGCGAGGATGTCTTTTTATTGGTCAAAGCAAAAATCAATTGGGCCGTTAATTTACAAAAAATAGCCGACCCAGATGCCGCCAAAGTATTACTGCATGCATCGCTGGCTTTGTGTTTACAGCATCAATTACCGCATTATGCCGCGACCAGTTGTTACCGCTTGGCTGAAATTGAGTTAAAGAACGGCGACTTTTTAACGGCTGAAAGCCTGATTGAAGAGGGACTATTGATTGTGGCCAGTACGCCCTATCATTGGGTCGAGGTCAATTTACTTGGTCTATGGGCACAATTGATTAGTCGGCAAGGTCAAGTGCAACGTGCCTTGGAAGTCGTGTTACGCGCGTTAACGATCGCCCAAGACGACGGTTTTCGGCATTTGGAGATGCGCCTTTCTGAGCAGGCCGAGCACTACGCTCGCGCCATGGGCCAAATAGAGATTGCGGATGAGTTTGCCCGTAAAACCAATTTTATTCAGATGCATTTGAATGCAACGATGTCGCCACAAATAAGCCCCAATCTTTCTGGCTTGAGTGCTTTATTGATTTGATTGGTGGTATTGCTTTGAAGGCTTTAATTAACAAGGCCTAGCTGGATATACATAAACCCGCATTGCTGCGGGTTTACTTTTTTTGAATCGACAATTATGGTTTTAGTCGAAACTCTGCCGCATTGGCATGCGCTGTTAGCCCTTCTCCATGCGCCAGCACGCTGGCGATTTTGCCTAAGTTTTGCGCGCCCGCTTGTGAGACTTTGATGAGGCTAGAGCGTTTTTGGAAGTCATACACACCGAGCGGGCTAGAAAAACGCGCGCTACGGGCGGTTGGCAATACGTGATTTGGCCCAGCGCAATAATCGCCCAAACTTTCTGAGGTGAATTGCCCCATGAAAATCGCGCCAGCGTGGCGGATTTGCGGCAATAGTGCATCGGGATCTGCGACTGATAGCTCCAAATGCTCTGGTGCGATGTAATTGCTGATTTCGCAAGCCTCTGCCAAGTCTTTCACCAGAATCAGTGCGCCGCGATTGGCGAGCGAGGCGCTGATGATGTCTTTACGTGGTTGCGTCGGTAATAATTTGGCGATGCTGGCTTCGACCTCGGCCAAATACGCGGCGTCGGTACAGAGCAGAATGGATTGCGCGATTTCGTCGTGTTCGGCTTGGCTAAATAAATCCATCGCCACCCAGTCGGCTGGCGTGGTGCCATCGGCCATCACTAAAATTTCTGATGGGCCAGCGACCATATCGATACCCACAATGCCAAACACCGCGCGCTTAGCTGCAGCCACGTAGGCATTACCGGGGCCGGTGATTTTGTCGACTTGCGGAATCGTTTGCGTACCAAAAGCCAGTGCGCCAACGGCTTGTGCGCCGCCAATGGTAAACGCACGTGAAACGCCTGCAACGTAGGCTGCGCCGAGTACCATATCGTTGCGCTCGCCACGTGGGGTTGGCACCACCATGATGATTTCTTTCACACCCGCGACGTGGGCTGGAATCGCATTCATCAGTACCGATGACGGGTAAGTGGCTTTGCCGCCCGGCACATAAATCCCAACGCGATCGAGCGCGGTGACTTGTTGGCCGAGCATCGTGCCGTCTTCGTCTTCATAAGTCCAAGATTGCATCACTTGTTTTTCATGGAAACTACGCACGCGGGCGGCGGCGGCTTGTAGCGCGGCAGCTTGGTCGGCAGGGAGTCGCTCGAAGGCGGCTTTGAGTTCGTCTTGGGTTAGCTCAAGATCAGCCATGTTTTGTGCGGATGTGCCGTCAAACTGATTGGTGTATTCAATCACTGCAGCATCGCCACGTGCTTTCACATCGGCCAAAATGGCAGCAACGCTAATATCAACTTGTGGATCTTGCGAGGTTTCAAACGCCAGCAGTGCGGTGAGTTCGGATTGAAAATCGGCGGAAATAGAATCAAGACGGCGAATCATGGCGTAGACCCAAGGCAATAAGAATTGCATCGATTATACCCTGACTTGCCAACTACTTGCCGGCTGTAGCGCTGCGGGGTGGCACCTAGCGTATTTCGTACTGAGATGACCTATGCTGGATTACCTCACGTTGAGGTAAGTCAATTTATTCAATGTTGGATTTCGAGGGGTACTGAAATGAGATTGAAAACAACGGGGCTTTTGCTGCTCATGAATTTGGCCTTAATGGCTCACGCTGCGGATATAAACACACCGAAGAATATCGGGCTCTCCTTAGCAAAAGACATTGCCGAGGCTGCGGTTGAGGCGTGTGCAATGAAAAAATATAATGTAACCGCAACCGTCGTTGACCGCGCGGGTTATCTCCAAGCGAGTTTGCGTGCCGATAATGCAGGGCCACACAGCTTAGATTCGGCCTATCGGAAGGCATTTACCTCGGCATCGTTAAAAATCCCATCGGCGGTCTTGATGGAGAACGGCCAAAAATTCCCCGCAGCAGCCAATGTGAAAGATATTGGCCTCTTATTGGCTTTGTCGGGTGGCGTGCCCATTAAAGTCGGTGATGAAGTGATTGGAGCGGTGGGTGTGGGTGGCGCCCCGCAAGGTAGTATCGATGAGGAATGTGCGCTGGCCGCGATTGAGAAAGTAAAAGCACGGCTTAAATAAGTTTGTTGATGTATTGCCGCCTAGTCATTGTAAAGTAATGGCTGGGTGACAATACCGGCTGTTTTTTATTTGGCTGGTGCAGAAACTGAGTGTAGTAGTTTATCGGTGTAGGCCAAGGCGGCAGCAGACACCAAGAATGACAAATGAATAATTACTTGCCATTTCATCGTGGTTTCGCTCATTTGTGCTGCATTGATAAAGGTTTGCAGCAGGTGAATCGAAGAGATACTGATAATCGCCATCGATAGTTTGACTTTCAATACGGTTGCATTCACGTGATCTAACCATTCGGGTTGATCAGGATGGGTGTCGATCCGCAGGCGTGAGACGAAGGTTTCATAACCACCGACCGTGACCATTAGCAATAGATTGGCGATCATCACCACATCAATCAGACCCAATACGGCCAGCATGATTTGCGTTTCAGATAGCGTGGTGAGATTCATCATCATATTGGTCAGTGCGGCTAAAAACTTATAGGCGTACACGCCTTGCACCACAATCAGGCCGAGATAAATCGGCAATTGCAGCCAGCGGCTTCCGAAAATGATGGTGCCGAGCAGGTTGGATTTCAGTGTTGGGCGCGGTGCTGCGGGCATGGTTACTCCTGAATACAAAATAGAGAAAATTAAGTTTTGCTGGGAAAAATAACACGGCTAAATATCAGCGTGATGAAAATACCGAAATGAGTCGAGCCGATGATTGATTCTGCGATAAATAGTGTCTTGCCATGCGCATTGCAAGGTAGGAAGTCACCAAAGCCGACGGTGGCAAAAATCGTGGTTGAAAAATACAGCGAATCCAGAAAATTAGTGTTGTTAGAGCAGCCTGCGCTAGTGCCGTACACATCAAACATTTGCCATCCTGCCGCAAAAGTCAGGATCAGCAAAATATTGCTCAGCAGGAATAGCCAGACGGCTTGCGCAGGATGCAGGCCGTCTTGCATGCGGTGGCCGTAGGCAATACTAAAAATAAACGACAAATAATTCAGGTAGGTAAACCCGATAAACCAATACAGCGCATTGCCATTATGGTCCAGTAGATCGAGCCGGATTAGAAATGGCCACACAAACATGAATATCAAAGTATAGAGCGGCACATGCCGCCAATTCATATTTTTGAATGGCATTAGGCTTGGCGACTGGCAACAGTGGCGCTAAACGCATTAATCATCGGCTGTAGTCGTTCGTGCTTGAGTTTGAGTGCGGATTGATTGATGACCAAGCGGCTAGAAATATCGCGGATATGTTCAACAGCAACTAGATTATTCGCTTTGAGCGTGCCACCGGTTGAAACCAAATCAACAATCGCATCGGCCAGACCTACTAGTGGTGCCAGTTCCATTGAGCCGTAGAGCTTGATCAGATCGACATACACGCCCTTGCTGGCGAAGTGTTCTTTGGCTTGTTCGGTGTATTTAGTGGCGATGCGTAAACGGGCGCCTTGTTTGACCGCGCCTTCGTAATCAAAACCATTTTGTACCGCCACCATCAAACTGCATTTGGCAATTTCAAGGTCAAGCGGTTGATATAGGCCTTGGCCGCCATGCTCGATGAGCACGTCTTTGCCAGCAACACCCAAATCGGCAGCACCGTATTGCACATAGGTTGGCACATCAGAAGCGCGCACGATAATGAGTTGGACGTCGGGCTGATTGGTGCCGATGATCAATTTGCGCGTGCTCTCTGGCGCTTCACTCGGCACGATGCCAGCCGCAGCTAAGAGGGGCAGCGTTTCTTCGAAAATCCGGCCTTTGGATAGGGCGATGGTAATCATGGATTCATCCTAGTCGTGAGCGAGAGTTTAGCGCTCGGGCTTAGCCCGACCGCTTCACTCTGGATATCTCACATTATTTAAATAATTTAATACCCGCTGGATATTTCGATGGCCAGCCATTGATGGCTTTCGCGGCTTCCCATAGCGAAAACATCGCGCTACCAATAGCAACCCACCAAATGAAAAGTGCGGTATTAAAGGCAAACGTAGCGAGCATCGCGAGCACATAAAAGCAGGCAATCAACATTTGAAAGTTACAGACTTGTACCGCGTGCTGCTCGACAAATTCAGAGTGCACACGGGCAAATTGCAAACCTAAAAATGGAATAATCAGTGCCAGATAAGCCAAGGGGATGATAGGCAGCCAGCATAATCCGGACAAATGAAGAATCACTGCTGCCGTCTTTTCCGCTTGATTCGGTGGCTTTACTTTGCCGTCGCTATCTTCACCTGCGGGTCTGGGATTGATCGTTAGCATTAGTGAAAACGCTCGATACTCGCTCCGACGCCAGCTAGTTTGGTTTCGATGTGCTCGTAACCACGATCTAAGTGATAGATACGGTCGACGATGGTTTCACCGTCGGCGATCATACCTGCGATCACGAGGGATGCCGATGCGCGCAAATCCGTTGCCATCACGACGGCACCCGATAGTTTCTCAACGCCAGTAATAATCGCGGTATTGCCCTCGGTATTGATTTTGGCGCCCATCCGCACCAATTCTGGTGCATGCATAAAGCGATTTTCAAAAATCGTTTCGGTGACAACGCCAGTGCCTTCAGCGATACAGTTCAGCAGCATAAACTGCGCTTGCATATCGGTTGGGAAGGCAGGGTAAGGCAAGGTGCGGATATTCACGGCTTTGGCGCGGCGTTTCATC
>CAUPHX010000040.1:0-13477 GCA_963511125.1 uncultured Deefgea sp.
ATAGACATGGTGGACTCCTTACTTTGTTTGACTGGTGTTTGATACTTCCAGTTTGGCACATTGATGCCGTTGAGGAGGAAGGAGTCCATCCCATTGGATTAGGTGTTGCTGACGATGAGCAGTCATCTTGGGCGTATAGCAACGGTTTTGATACATGATGCTGTAGCTTCCCCCTTTGCAAAAGGGGGATTGAGGGGGATTTGCCCTTGGTTTTTATGCATTTATAAATCCAAGGTCAACAGCAAATCCCCCCTAGCCCCCCTTTTTCAAAGGAACAAATGCAACGCCTTGTGTATCAACACCAAATCTGAACATTGCCATATATGTTGTGGGCAGGGGCTAGACCCCTGCAATCGGTTTATTTTTTGTTAAACCATTTCTTAATCCCGCCGAGTAAATCGGGTGGTGCGGGTTTGATTTCACTCCAGCGTTCACGCCAAGGTTCTCCGGCTGGATCATCTGCGGCGTAAAAATGGGTGGCGAGGAGTTCGATGGCTTCTTCATCACCGTCGGCTTCAAAATTACTGATTAAATAGCGCTCAATATCGTCGCGTTCACATTGAATGTGGCCCTGCGCCCAGAGTCTAGCGAGGGACATACCTGCCCAGAGTGGAAAATCACTGCTGTCGTTGCGATGAGCTAGGTGAGTCGCTGCAAGTTGATAGAGGTCGCTATTTTGATCACGCTCGGCAATGGCGGCGAGTGTTGCACCGAGTTGATAATGCGCGGCATCGACTTTTTGGGCGGCGATTTCTAGGTGCTGTTTTGACTGATCGAGGTCAATTTGCCCGTGCTTACCACTTCGCCATAAGATGCCGACATTGAGATGCCCCAGTGGATTATCAAGATTCGCGCTGAATAGGTAATGCGCGAACGCTTTGACTGGATCGTATGCGGTACCCAGCTCAGAAATCCGCATATAGCCAAGGTTGGTATTGACTCTGCCTTTTAAGAAGGATTCATCGCTATCGAGTAACTCATCGGCCTTGCAAAGAAATTCGAACGCTTTGGCAGGGTCTGGATGATGGTTTAAATCGTTGCAGTCCACCCACACACAGTCCCAATAGGCTTTGACGCGTAGGTTATTGAGTGATGGCGGGGCTTGTTCCGCAATTTCCTGTAATAACTGTAGTGCCGCTGCTTTATCGGGCTGGGTGCCTTTGCGGCCTTCGCTCAACGCTACGCCAAGCTCATAGCCAGCTTGCCAATCACCCGCTTGGTACAGCGCCTGCTGATGTTCGAAATAAGTGCAGCGATGGCCATCGGCGAAGAGGCATTCGAGTTGGTTGGTCCGATTATTCCATGCTTCGACTGGCTTGCCATTTGGCCATGCTTTTTGCAGGTCGTAACTGTTAAAACAGATTCCCCAATCCGTGTCGGTCAGGCTTTGTGGACGTGCAATCCACGCATAGTCACAGGCAAAAAGATCACTGCCATCGGATTTTAGGATGCCTTGGGCGGTGCCGATGCCGTGCCAGCGTTCGCCATCCAGCGCATTGCGTTCAACTAAAAACACATACTCCGTGGCCGAAAATGCCGCTGGACGGATAGCCAGATAGTCGCAAGGCACTAAAGCGCTAGATTGCCCAAGTTGCCATAAACCATAGCGTGCTTTTTTGCCGCGGTGTTGTTTGGTGCGTACGACTGGCAAGTTGATGGTTTCGCCATCAAACGACTCATACAAGGCTTCGATTTTGCTGAATTCGAATGGGATGAGGATGTTGCCCGTTGAATTGAGCACGCCATATTTCTTCTTTTTTTCGGCGACGAGCAAAACTTCACCGTGTTGGCCTTTAATTTCCTCAAGTGCATCATAAACACAGGGCACAATGACTTGACCTTGCGTGTCAATCAGACCGAGCTGCTGATCTTGAAAGATTTGGATCGTCTGTTGCGCAACGAGCCAATTACCAAACTCATAATCGGCTAGCGCGAGCCAAGGTGAGCCATCCAAATGCAATAGGGCGTATCGATCGCCTTTTTGCACTTGCCATGCATTGAGATTGTGATGCCATTCAATCTTGTCGTAGTCACAAGCAATGACGGTTTGCCCTGTTGCCGAGATTAATCCCCAACCGCTATCCCGTTGTACGGTGCGGTAATGTTGATTTTCTGGGTATTCTTGCCAATTCATATCGAGAAATTGTGGTTCAAGCAGTGTGCTGCCGTCTTTGTTCAGTAAGCCCCATAGCGCACTGTGTTGCACAGGAATTGCGCCGCCCCTGCAGCTCCCGGTGTTTTGGTAAATGGCGAGGGTGATTTCTCGGCCTTGAATATCGATTAAGCCTTGAAACTCACCTTGTTGAATATTGGCGATGCCTTCGCTAAAACACCAAATTTCATCATACATTGCGGGGGTGAGTATTTTTGCTGGGGTATGTCCTGTATGGATAACCCCCCATTGGTCTTTAAGTTGATACGCCAATAAATCACTATACAGATCCTCGTCATCATCGAGCTTGTAGAAGTCTTGATATTGTGGCGGAAGAATTTCAGGGCTGGCTTCGCTTTGGCCACGGCGTAAGCCCCATAGTCCATCGATTTGAAAGCGCCACACCCCGCCCCCCAGATCGTTGTCTTCTTCATCGTTGCCATAGTCTGGGGCGACATAATTGGCATTAAAGGTCGCAAAATCGTCGTCGTTGATTTCGTGGTAATTGCTAAAATAGGGGTGCTCAAAGCACGACAAGCCAAATTCCCATTGCCAGCCGCGCCAATAATCTTGTGCGTTATGGATGACTAGTGAATTACTCGCTAATTCGGCATCCAGCACGATCCATTTCGGCGTCGTGAGGGCGTCGGAAATGGTTTTCCAGCACGTATTAAAGTCCTGCTGTAATTCTGCAGTAAATCCCTCGGTCATTTCCTCTTCTTCGTCACTGCCATGCCAACCGCTCAGCTCGTCAAAACTACCCGAAATCGTCGCCGTTTCGCCGTGTTGCACCAGTAGCTCTTGCAGGTGTTGCCGTGCGGCTTCGGCGTAACGAGGCAATTGCGGCATGTCTGCAGCCAATGGGTGATCGCTGAGTAATTTTAAAACTTGCTCGGCGCGAGCGACTGCTAACGGTAACGGCACCTCTAGATTGTCGGTATCGGCGTCGCTAAAAACGCGCTGATCGCGAATCGGATCTGCGGCGCTGGCCTCGGCGAGCAAGATTTTCCATAACACTGGGACATGATTTTTGGCTTCGCCAATTTCATCATATCCATCTGCCGTGTTGACATAGAGGTAGCAACGATCACCCATGGGACACTTCCATCATTAATTAGCAGTTAAGCAAAAGCTTGCTTGCATCGTTGCCTCGACTTGTCGTACTCGGTGGCTTCGACGCCTTGTCATAAAACTTTTGCATGGGGTACTTATCTAAATTGTTTTGATTGGCGATGGCAGGGTCTAGCTTGCACTAACCCTGCCTTGAGCCATTATGCCGTTTCGGCGGTTTCTGCTTGGATTGCGGGGGCGCTGGTGTTTGATTTTCGCTGCGCAATCGACACGGTAAATACACCCCATTCATCGATGCGTTGTTCGATTTTTTCAAACCCAGCGGCGGCAACCAGTTGGTCCATTTCTTGTTGGGTACGGCGGCGCATGATCCAGGCTTTGCCGTCCTTATGGCTGGTTAGGGTGCGAGCAATTAATTCAATTTGCGGGTGCCATGGTTGATTGGTGTACACCAGATAGCCACCTTCTGGTACCGCCGCCGCGAGTCCGGCGAGAGAATCTTGAATCAGTGAATTTTCTGCAAACAGCTCATACAGGCCCGACACCACCGCGATGGTGGGTTTGGGATCTAAAGTCGCTAAACTTTCACGATCAAAGGCATTGCCTTGGGCAAAGCGGGCGATGTTTTGCAGTCCACGATCGATGATCATTTGCTGACCGGCTTTAACATTGATGTCGCTGTAATCGCGCAGCAAAATTTGATCAATCGGCCATTGTTGCTTGCTGATGGCATCGAGAATGTAGCGGCCATGGCCTGCGGCAATATCAACGATACGCACCGGTTGCTGCTTTTGGCTGAGCTGGCTAATCGCTTTGCCGATGAGTTCTTCAAGATTGAGTTTGCGCTGACGGATGCCTTTCCAGCCGACGCTATCTAGATAAGCACGGTCGCCCAATTTGCCAATCAGAGCGCTGCCTTTGGCTTCGTTGCGGTAAACATAATCAAGGGTACTACCGGAATCAAAACCGGTTGTTAAGCCTAACTTAACGCCATTGGAGAGCTGCCCTAGGGTCGCCAGTGAACAGCGGCTCAGGCTAAATTGCCAGCGTTTTGGATTCAAGAGCGACAAAGGCTGTTGCAATGAACGGTATTCATTGTAGGTATAGCCCTTGGAGTCTGATTGCTTAAGGTCTACTTCGGTATACCCTGATTCAACTTTGGCGATAAAACTGCGGATTAGCGCAAAGGCACGTTCACGGTCTTTTTCGCCAAGTGTGTCATGGTAAAAGCCAGATAGTTCGTGCTTTTCTTTGATCGTACTGCCTAAATGAGCAAAGAACTGATGTTGTGGACCGTGGTGAACTACAAAATCAGAACCCGAAATCAAGACTTGAGTAGGCACGGTAATGGCACCGGCATCGGCAATAATGCGCTCTGCCGTTTCATAGAGGGCGAGCAAAATATTGACCGAAATCGGGCGCGTGATCAGGGGATCCGTTTCGTAGCTGGCAATGCGTTCAGCATCGTGGGTTAAGAATTTGGCTTTGACATAGGAATTAACAAAAAAATTACCACGGATTTTTTCCATGATTTTCAGGCTGGTACGGGCGGCAGGTACGTAAAGTTTAACTTTGAATGCCGGAGCCGCCAAAACCAGAGCCCGGATTTTGGGGGCGTAATCATGGACCCACGTAGCGGCGAGCACTGCGCCCACGCTTTGTGCAATGACGATAATGTCATCAATGGCGTAGCCATACGTTGCGCTGATGTATTTTACAAAGCAATCCAGATCACGAACAGTAGTGCCCAAGCTAGGCGAAAATCCGCGCGCGCCTTCGTTGCGACCATGCCCACGGCAATCCCAAGCAAAGGTGGCGGTATCGGTGTAGCCCAATTCATCCACGATATGCTGTAGTCGACCCGAATGCTCGTGTCCACGATGCAATAAAACAATCGCACGTCGGCTTTGGCTCGTTGCTTCGGTGCTGGCTGGCCAGTGGCGATAGAATAAAGTGCTGTTATCAAAGGTGGTAAAGCGGTTTTCGTTGGCATTGCGCATACGATCAAAGCTCCTTAGTTATGCGGTTGGTATTGCTCTGGACGGCATTATTCTTCTGGGTTGGAGGGTAATACCTTGTTGCGTAGTTGCAAAAAACAATCACGCAAACTGGTTTTGAATACTTGCCGATTGTCGTGCCAGAAATGCGCTCGGCCGACGGCCACATCGACAAAAAATGGAATCGGCAGCCATTGTCCGCGACCCATAGCGCGGCCTAGTCCGTGCATGTAAACCGGAATGACTGGCGCGTCGGGGAATTCTCCTGCTAAGTGCCAAATGCCTGATTTGACTTCGGACAGCACTTCCGGCGCGCCACGCGTTCCTTCGGGGAATAAAATTAAAATCCGCCCATCCTCCAATGCGGTACGGCAACCCGCTAACGGGTCGCCGCCTTTTTTTGCGCCCCGCGTCACCGGAATGATGCCAATCACTTGGGTTGCAAACCATGCAATCAATCGATTTTTAAGAAAGTAATCCGCGGCAGCGGCCGGCTGAACATTGTGAATAATTGAGATTGGAAACAAAGCATACAGCGTCAAAATATCCAGATGACTATTGTGATTGGCAACCACAATCGCAGGTCCCTTGCGTGGCAAACGATCTTGGTTGCGGATGGTGATGCCCAGCCAGAACAGCACCAGCGGCTTGGCACACAGTAGTACGAATAGAACGCGTAGTATTTTCATGCTTAGAAGTAGAGGTAGCGCACAAAGTGAAAAAACAACGGAGCGGTATAGGTGAGTGAATCAAGGCGATCCAAAATGCCGCCATGGCCAGGCAACAATGCGCCAGAGTCCTTGACCCCAATGTCGCGCTTGACGGCCGAAATCACGATGTCCCCGATAAATCCTGCGATGCCAATGAGTAGACCCGCTAATGCGCAGTGCAGGCTACTCATCGGAGTTAGGTAAGGGCCAATTAAATACGCAATCAGGGTGGTGGTGGCGGCGCCACCTAGTAAGCCGATCCATGTTTTATTCGGGCTCACTTTGGGAGCGACTTTGCTTTTGCCTAGACTTTTCCCCCACAGGTATTGTGCAATGTCATTGCTCTGTGTGAGTACCACCAAGAAAAACAGCAACATTGAGCCAGTTTGGATATCCCCCTTGCCCACGGTTTGCGGCAGGATGAGTAGGGCTGGCATGTGGGAGATGCAAAACACAGTCAACATCAACGCCCATTGCAGGCTGGATGCCGCGCGTAAAAACCCTTTGGTTTCACCAATAAAGACCATCCGCATCGGCAGGAATAAAAACACATACACCGGGATGAAAATAATAAACATCCCGTACCACAGGCTATGAATCCAGAAGTACTGTAGTGGGATGACCAAATAAGCCCAAAATAGCACCAGATGGTCGGCTTCGCGGGTGGAGGATAGCGTTAAAAATTCTTTCAACGCCAAGAAACTAATAATCCCAAACACCACTAAAGCCATTGTTTTATTACCCAGTAGTGATAGTGAGAAAAAACCAACGATCCACCACCAAGTTCGTATCTTGAGCGTGAGCTCTACCCAGTTTTTTTCCGGTTTTAATCTAGACAGCGCCGCGATGCTGAGTGAGGCAATGATTAGTGCAATGAATACGCCGCCCAAGCCCCATTGTAAAACTAGCGGCAAACTCAAACTAGAAAGCCAGTCGATCATGTTAACTCCTTAAGCATTGCACGGGCACGGTTGAGGCAAGTACACGCCGTGGCCAAGGTGACGAATAAGAAAACCCAGCCAATTGCATTGCTGGCACTGGGTGAGATTGCAACGGCCAACCCCAAAACGCCAAAAACAAAAGCGCGGTCACTTTTCCCCATCGGTCCATCGTAACGGCGGCTGGCTCCAATCATCGGGCCGATTAGACCCATGAATTCGGAAAGTACGGCCATAAATACAGCGGCAAAGACGGGCCAGATGGTATTAGGTGCTAATAGCGCGAAGGGTAAATAGAGGGCGGCATCGGAGATGACATCAGCAACTTCATTCAATATTGCGCCTAATGGTGTTTTTTGATTGTGCTCACGCGCCAGCATGCCATCGACCGCATTGAGTGCCATTCGCACGAAAAGAAAAGTTGGGAGCAATAACCAAATGCTGCGAGGCTGGTCAGGTAAGCTCAGTAGAATGCCGACTATTATCGAGCCCACGAGTGCGACTAATGTGATTTGGTTGGCGCTAATACCTGCATTAGCTAAGTAAGTTACGAGGGGGCGAAGTAAGGACTGAAACTTAGGTTTGAGCTGGTAAATACTCGGCATGTAAGTGTTTTTGTAATTGTTTGTTGCGTATTATCGCCATGAAATGACAGTGGCGGTCAACTCTAGCGGTGAAAGTGTTTGAGTTTGTGATTCGCATCACACTGATACATGGCAGCATATCGGCACTACTGCTGGCGCAAAATGTTCTTTGCCGCCACATCACCCCACCATGCGGCCTCTTCAAAAATAGACAAGCCACTTAAGTCGCTGTGCGCGAATTGGATGCGGCTATTTTGCTGGATAAGATTTTGGATGCCGACATTTTTCAAAAAACCGACTGTCGGACTGCTCATCGCATGGCCGCGCAGCGTGATTTCGACTTGTTTGACGTATTGCCGCGCTTTGAGCCGATTGCCCCAACCATACGCAGCGTCTAAATCTTGTACGGCAATCGCGTACAGCTCATCGCCCGTCGCCTGCTGTAGTCGCTGGCGCACGAGTTTGCTGTCTTCTCCCGCATAAGCATGGTAAGCAGTCAACACGCTGTATTGAGGCTTGGCGGTGCGGATGAGTTGGTGCGTGCTGTTGACGAAGCCCAGACCGCGGCTGCCATACACGACATTGTCCCAGGCCAGCGGATGCTGTGCGGCTTCTTCGGGGAAGCGATGGATTAGAAAGTTACTCACCTGCCATGGCGCATGGTGCGTGCCGTGCTGTTTGAGATTAAAGCCTAGTTCTTGGATATTCGGGATGATGTGCGCCGCCACGTGCAAGGGCATGGCGCAGATGACGTGATCGGCAATCAGTCTTGTCGCCGTCTTGGGATTGAGAACGTCAACCGTGACCGTATTGCCTTGCTCATGGACTTTTGTCGCCACTCCCGTCATGCGTTGCGCGGCAGTTAGTGTAGCGGCCATGTGCCCAATTAGTGGGTTAAGTCCATCGGGCCAAGTGAGTACCGCGCCGTCCTGTGCGTTTGGTTCAGGATGACTGATTTGCGCGCTTCTGCTCGCAAAGTAATGCAGCCCAGCCCAAGCCGATGTTTGTGCCAGATTGATACCGTAATCGTCGCGGCAGGCGTAGTCGAGATACCACAGCAGGCTGGGCGCGCTGTAGTGATTCTTGCTTAACCACTGCGCAAAACTGATTTGGTCGAGTTGGCGCCATTCAGGGTCTTGGCTTGATTGCGCCAGCGGCACGCTGAATGCTCGTTTGCCATCGCTGCCTTTTTGCTGCTTAAGGTGTTCGATATATTCAAAAAACCGTTTCTGTTCGGCGATTTCGGCTGGCGGGATATTGTGCTGCGGGATAAGTCCTGCTTGCCATTGACCGTTAATCAATAAACGATCTTCGGGTGAATGTACTAAAACTCGTTCGTCATAGGTCGGTGTCGGGCTAAACGCATTCGCCTCAATCACGCCCATATCGAGCAGCAGTTCACGGATGTGCGTCGATTCCATTGATGGTAGCGGCAGATAATGCGCGCCGCGTGGATAGTGCTGATGATGTTCGCGCAATAGCGCCCGCGGGCTGGCTTCATAAATATCCATCGTGGAATTAAAAGTTCCAGAGGCACAATTACCGCCAAATTCTGGCCCTTCGACCAAGACAAAATCAGTGAAGCCACTTTTCACCAAGCGCCAAGCAGCAAATAGCCCCGCCGCGCCAGATCCCAAAATAGCCACTTTGACGCGCCGTTCACTCCTGGGCTGAATGACTGGCGTATTGCCGCGTAGGCTATGGCCAGTATCCATTCCCGGCAGATACACCGTGATCGGTAGACCCCATGAGGTGAACTTGGTGCAGGCGGGGAGCGCAGCCGCTAAGCCGAGGGCTGCGCTGCCTTGTAGGAATTGGCGGCGATTGAGTGGCCACATTAACGAATCACCTTCGCCCAGTCTTGTTCGAAATAATTCACCAGCGATTGATTATTCAGCTGATTGATTTCAACCTTGACCGGTTGCATATCGGGCGGGAAGAAGAACATCTGCCGCGTGCTTTCTGCGTCGAGGAATTTCATTCCAACGCGGTAGCTCGTCGGTGGTGTGTAGCCGGTTTTTTTACTGGCGAGGATAAATCCCCATTCACCAAATGACGGTACGAAAGCATGATAGGGGTGGGTATATAGTCCTACGCTTTGTAAAGTGGCGTTAATACACCAATACGAGTAGGGGGCATGTAGCGGCGAAGTCGATTGCACCACCATCAGGCCATTTTCACTCAAGTGCTTCATCACCAAGCGATACATCGGTACGGAATACAGCTTGCCGAGTGCAAAATTAGAAGGGTCGGGGAAATCGATGATGATGGCGTCAAAGACGCCTTGATCACTCTCTAACCATTGCCCTGCATCGGCATTGATGACTTTGACTTTGGGGTTGCTCAGCGCTTTTTGATTAAAGCCTGTTAGTTTGGGGTTGTGGGTGAAAAGGTCGGTCATCGCGGGGTCAAGATCGACCAAGGTAACGTGCTCGATATTCGGGTATTTCAAAACTTCACGCACCGCCAAGCCATCGCCGCCGCCCAGCACCAGCACACGGCGCGCTTGCGGAAGTTTTTCTAGCACCGGATGCACCAATGCTTCGTGATAGCGATATTCATCGCGACTAGAGAATTGCAGATTGCCGTTGATATAGAGGCGAGTGTCATTTTTCCATTGCGTAATCAAGAGGCGCTGATAGGGCGTGGTTTGTGCGTGAATGATTTCATCGCCATATAGGGTTTTTTCACTCCAACGCGTCAGATGTTCCGCGCTGAACATGGCGCAGACTAAGACAATCAGTGCGATACCGGCCCGCATCAGTTGCAGGCTGGGTGACGCCAGTTGCTGACGGAAGATATGGATAGTTAAAAACGCAATGCCTACATTAATGATCCCAAACAAGATCGCCGAGCGGGCAAGGCCTAAGTGCGGCGCCAGTATCAGTGGAAATACCAGTGAAACGGCCAGCGCGCCCATGTAGTCGAAAGTGAGTACACGACTGACGATTTCATTGAATGAGGTTTGTCGTTGATTGAGTACCCGCATCACCAATGGGACTTCCATGCCCACAAAAAAACCGGTGATAAATACCAGTGCGTACAACACCGAACGAAACGGTGCACTGGCCCATGCAAATACGACAAACAAAAGGGTCGCCGACAGGCCACCAATCAGGCCCACCAAGAGCTCGACTTCGATAAAGGTGTCGAGCGTGCGTTCTTCTTTGACGTATTTAGAAAAGTGCGAACCGATGCCCATGGCAAACAAGTAACAGCCAATAATCGATGAAAACTGCAGAATGGAATCGCCCATCAAGTAGCTAGCCAGTGCCGCGGCAATCAATTCGTAAGCCAGCCCGCAGCTCGCTACAACAAAAACCGAAAGGATCAGCAGTTTATCTCGCATGGATATTTCTAATGTTTTGGGTCAGAATGACAGCATTATGCCTGAGCAGAGTAAGGAATGAATGATGTTAGCCAGTTATTTGCCCCCCTTGATTGCGTATTTGAGTTACCTCGCCTGCGGTATCGCGATGCTGGTCGTGTTTGCGGTGATTTATATCAAAGTCACACCTTACGACGAATTAGCTTTGGTGCGTGATGGTTGCACTGCGGCGGCTTTATCGTTTGGCGGTGCCTTGATCGGTTTTTCACTGGCGCTTGCGTCCAGTGCGCTGCATGTCAATCGTTTGGAGTATTTCTTAATCTGGGGCGCCTTGGCTGGCGTAATGCAGATTTTGGTTTATGTCTGTTTGACGCGCTGTATCAAAGAAATGCCGCAGGCGATTATGGAAAACAACGTCGCAGTCGGTGCGCTGGCAGGGAGTGTTTCTTTGGCGGTCGGTGTGATTAATGCGGGTTGTTTGTCTTAATTTGAGGAATGTTGGGTATGAATTTCTTTCGCTACTTTTTGATTTTACTAGTGGCTTCTGTTGCTGTGAGTAACGCGTTTGATAGCTATACCGCGTTTGATTGGGATACTTTGCTTTTGGCCTTGGGGTTTGGATTTATCGCTTTTGGGGCTTGGTCGAATAACACCTTAATGTGGCCTTATGAAGTCGCTGCAGATTATGCGCCGCGAATCTCTGAATCAGCGAGTAAAGCTATTTTTAACTGTGGCCAAATGCTGGTGTTTTTAGGTGCTGTCATCAAAATCGCGCAGGCGTTCTTAGCTTGAATAGTTCCTTTGCGTCGCGGCGCAATCATTCATATCCGCGCTGTTAATGGCTTTATTGGCTTGGGCTTTATGGAAAGAGAATCGCAAGCTCAATGCCTTGATCAAGGTCTTGAATCAATCGGGTCGTTTGTAAAACATTGCTATTAAACTATTGGAGTAGGTCATGGGTCTCGGTTCATTTATCAAAAAGCAATTTATCGACATTCTGCAGTGGAATGAAGATAGCGATGGCGTGTTGGCTTATCGCTTTCCCATGGCAGATTTTGAGATTCAATACGGTGGCAGCCTCACTGTGCGTGAATCACAAATGGCGGTGTTTTTGAATGAAGGTCAAGTCGCTGATGTGTTTGGCGCGGGCATGCATAAGCTCACCACGCAAACGCTGCCGGTGCTGACTTACCTGAAAAACTGGGACAAGCTGTTTGAGTCGCCATTTAAATCAGACGTGTATTTCTTTAGCACCCGCCTACAGCTTGGTCGTAAATGGGGTACCCCACAGCCGATTACGATTCGTGACTCTGATTTTGGCATGGTGCGGATGCGCGCTTTTGGTGTTTATTCGTATAAATTGGTCGATCCTAAATTATTCTTTACCGAAATCAGCGGTACGCGTGAAGTGTACACGCGGGATGATCTTGAGCTGCAATTACGCAATCTGGTGATCTCAACGATGACCAGCGCGCTCGGCGGTTCGGGCGTTCCTTTCCTTGATATGGCGGGTAATCAAGGTTTGATGGGGCAAAAAATCAGCGAGGCGCTGGTTCCTGTGTTCGCCAAATACGGTTTGGAATTGGATAACTTCGCTGTGGAGAATATCTCTCTGCCCGAAGAGCTGCAAAAAGCGATTGATACGCGAATTTCTATGGGCATGATCGGTGATATGGCTAAGTTCACCCAGTATCAAACCGCGAATGCAATCCCACTCGCCGCGCAAAACGAAGGCGGCATGGCGGGCATTGGCGCGAGTATGGCGGCGGGCGTGGGTATGGGGCAGATGATGGCGAACGCGATGAATACGGCGATGAATCCAAATGCTCAAGCCGCGCCGCAAGCGGGCGTTGGTGTTGGAGTAGGCGTTGATGGTGGTATGGGTGTAGGGCTATTTGCTAATGCTGGCCAGCAAGCAATACCCGCAGCAGCATCGCCAGCACCTAGTGCGCCACAATCCGTCGCTATTGATCCAAATAGCCCTCAGGCCAAACTCGGCCAACTCAAAGGCTTGCTCGACCAAGGCTTGATTTCGCAAGCGGATTACGACGGTGCGAAAGCGGAAGTGTTGAAACAATTGATTGGTTAACTTTACGTGAAAATTTTAAAAGGATTTGAGATGGCTGAGCTTGTTTGTGTCGCTGAATTTGTCAGTAAAGAAGGGAAGGATGTGGAATTGCGTGAGCTGTTGCAAGGTTTGATTGCGCCAACTCGTGCTGAAGCGGGTTGCCTGAGTTATGCCTTGCATCGCGCAGTGGATTGTGAAAAAACCTATACGATGATTGAGCGCTTTAAATCTAAAGCGGATTTCGATTTTCATAGTGAACAAGCGTATCTGCAAAAAGTGATCCAAATCGCGCCGTCATTGACCGATTCAATCAAGGTTAAATTGAGTGAAGTCATTTGAGTTTTCTTGGGGGAGCGTGAGCTTTTTGATCATGCTGCTGAGTGTGCTGGGTGCTGTTTGTTTGATGTGGTCGTATTGGGCTTTTGATCGTTATTACGATCGGCCGGATAAAACCAAGAGAGAAGTAGAATGAGTTTTTATGGTTCTTGCGCTTGTAAAACAGTGACTTATGAGGTCGATGAGTTGGTGGGCGGTATTTCACATTGCCATTGTGTGACTTGTCGTAAAACACATGCGACGGCGTTTAAGTCGGCGGCGGGCGTGAAACCGGAGGCTTTTCGTTGGTTGAC
>CAUPHX010000041.1:0-13315 GCA_963511125.1 uncultured Deefgea sp.
AACCCTTGCGTGCGTAAACTGGCCTTGGCAATGGCAATCCGCTTGGGTAAATCGCGGCTGTCGGCGATATTCATATTCAAGGCGAAGCTGTACAAGTGCCCATCTTGCTCGACCCAACCGACAAACCAGCCAATTGAGGGCTGCTTGCTACCAGTCCAACCTGTTTTGCCATAGAGCTTCCAGTTTTTATCCGTTTCGAGCAGTGCAATCTCACGCACTGCGGATTGCACTTCTGCAGCATAAGGCAATGCGCCTTGCGCGAGGCGAGTTAAAAATTGAACTTGCTCAATCGCGCTGATTTTCAGCGAATCATTCAACCAAAATTGATCCACCCCGCCAGCGATGGTGTGATTGCCATACTTGAGCAAATCCAGCTGCAGTTGCATCGGCGCTAAACCAATTCGGTGTGCTAATTCTTGATACGCCGCCACATTTGAAATTGGCAACGCACCGCGTAAACCCATATCGTGCTCCCACGATTTAAGGTATTTGGGTTGACCATCGTGATGATAAAACACCTCGTCGACACTACTCACCGCAGATGTGGCGAGGCCAATCAAACTATTTGGAATTTTGAAGGTAGATGCAGGAGAAAAGCGCGTCGCCGCCCGCTCGGTATTGTGAGCCATCCAACGTTGAGCACGCACATCGAGCAGGACAAACGTGCCCGTCGCCTTCGCTTGCGAGAATTGCGCGGCTATTTTTGGCGCGGCAATCAACTCAATCGCAAACGTCGGCGCTGTCAGCAATAACAACAGCATCAATAAATTTCGGCGCATTCCATTTAAGCCTTTCATCATCGGACTGCTGATTATGCCAAAACGGATGGATTGCTGAGTGGGTAATAATACAGATCGCGTCGGGCAGTTAAAACTTGATGCACGCTCGGCCTGCGCCGAGGGCAAAACACGGGCAATTAGCGAATAAACCATCGGCGTTAACCACTAAAGAATGGGCGTCGATTTTGCACCAGCGCTGGCTGCGCGGCTCTTGCGCATGGTCGATATCTTTGCTGTTGCTGCTACTTTGCCCTGCGGCAAGCGAATAAAAACCATTGTCGTCATCCCAAACTTTGACCGTCAATGCGCTTTGATTGATCACCCGACCATTGAGCGGCCACGGCCAATGGCCATCGCGTTCTTTCTCTTTGAGGATCAAAAAGGCCAAGGCCACGCCGAGTAGACTGAGCGCGATGAGGATAAAGAAGTATTTTTTTGCAGTCATGCCGAAGGCGCTTAAATGAGCAGTGGCCTTATTTTAATCGCGAACTGGCATTGTGCGGTGAATTTGCTGTTTACTGGGCGTTGGCTTGATTTTATTCAATGGTATATCAATCCATGCATTACAAATAAACATCTGCATTGATATACCCATTAAGTAGCAAGACAAAAGTCTTCACGCATCGTTGCTTCGCCTTGCCGTACTACCTGTACTGTCTTCGGCTTTGCGCCTTGCGTGAAAACTTTTGTACCATTACTTATATTTACTTTTTGCCTTTGCGTAACTCAGCTTTCGCTTCGCGCACCATTTTTTGGCAATCTAAATCGGGCAGTGGATTGAGGTCGAGTAATTTGGTTTCAGCCACCAATAAATCGGCTTTGGCTTTGTTTCTCGCTTCAAGGGTATATTTGTCTTTATCTTTGTCAATCATTTGGCGGGTGGCTTTGATGTCGTCTTTGCAGCCAGCAAAAGACGGTGCGCTCAATAGCGTGGCGAGGGCGGCAATGGTGATGACCGTTTTGTTGATAGAGTACTCCTGATTATCGAAAGCCGTCTGAGGGCTACGCGCTACGGAGGACGGTTTTACCGTGCTATTGGTGCACGGACAGTATAACAACACCAAAGCTCAGATTAATTCGTGTTTATTTGTAAGTATGCACTGAGACTTTGTTCAGGTTTGCTGAGCTTATTTCAAATTCGCCCTGTTAGTCGTAGCAAAAGCGCCGTTTGTTACGCTGCGGGCAGCTGCGCCTTAGCGTTTCAACCACCAGCCCAACACGGTGATTGCCGCCAATATAAGCACTGGCCAACTCAGGCCGATCCAGAAATAAAGCAGCAAGGTCAATACCGCACCAACCAGCCAGTCGGGGAGGTTTTCACTGAAGGGCAGTGTTTTTTTCTCAGGATAAAACAGGGGTGCTAAATCATCCGGTATTTCGCCCGTCATCCGGCGAGCGTTCGGATCATATTTAACTGGATTCACTAGGCCATTGGCCGCATCAATCCGCGCTTGGCGCGCTGTTTCGGCCGCGACGTGCTGGTGACCGCCCGCCTCCATCCATTCAGCCAACACCGTAAATTCACCATTATCCAACCACACCCCATGTTCACGGCATTCGTCGACAATGACGGCGATGTGCTTGCTAAATGCGTTTCGATTCATCATTTTCTGGCAAACAGGGCACGGCTTATAACGCACTGCGTCGGGTTTGACGCGATGCTCGATGATTTGTCGAATTCGCCCGTGATTGATTTCGCGAACTTGTGCTGCGACATGATCCAGCGTGATTTGCAGCGCCCCAGGTGCAAAATGCAGACCAAAACAAGTCGTGCAATGTCCCACCGTTGCGCCCATCCCTGCGCCCAACTTAAGCAACTGCAACTCGCCACAGCCATTCGGGCACTGCAATTCGCTGTGCTCGGTGAGCACTTTAAAATCGCGAATCGCCAGTAAATCAACCGCATTATGCAGGCCGCAATAAGTGCAAACCAGTTTATCAATCGCTAGCGCCGCGCCACATCCGGTGCAATTCATGCATTTCATCCTTATTCATTGGCGCTTGGGTCTGTTGACGTTTGGGTTGCGGATCGCGTTTGTGCTGATTTTGGCCTGAATCAAGGCGAAAGACGCGTGGCATAGCATTCTATGCAAGCGTTTTTCAACGCAGAGTCAGGCCAAAAGCAGCCAAACCCGAAGGGCTGGGCGCTTTTCGCGGCATCTCTGCGTTATTTCATGCTCGAATAACTGGTTATTGGTCGCATAAAATGCCTTGATCTGCCGCGAAAATCGCTCCAGCGCGACCGAGAACCAAACGTCAACAGACCCTAGATTAGGCTGCGGATCGTGCGCTGCGAAGTCGCAGCGACAGAATGTTGGTGCTGCGAGACAAAATCTGCACGCTCGACGGGGAAAAATCGCGATTGAGCGCCGTATTCTATCTGGGAAGGGGTAAAAGTCAGGTCGGATTAAAGCCCAAATCACGCTCAATTTCATCACGATAAACGCGTTCTTGCGCATCGATCGATGCCGCTAGATGTTCGATTTTTCGAAAATTAGCTTGGAGTTGTGGCGCCATCTTGCGCAGCGCAAAGCTGATAAATTCCTCATCCATTTCTCGAGGCCACATTCCATCAGGCTGGCAGTGGTCAGAACCAAAAAAAACCACTTTGTCTTGCTGTGCGTTGTGCATCGCGGTAGCGACGAATGGCGCTTCAGCTAGTGCTTGACCATGACCATCCACCAATTGATGACTATGAAACAAAATATGCTCAACGCAATACGCTGCCGTCGCAATCAGTCGAGTATCGGCAAGATTCACATGAAATGCCATGTGCGCTGCGGCACCGGTCACGTCATTTTTCAACAACTCGATGAGCGACACATCCCCACCAACGGTATAGATAGCCAGCGCACGGCCAGCTTGGCGTAGACAGAGATACCGTCGATCAGCAGTAGCGAGCTTGGACATTTTAAGACCTTCAACCTGAGCATGATTCAAAAAAGTTTACGCAAGTATAGAAAAATTCCCCAGTTACGCTATCCATACCGCGTCATCCAAGATTAGATTAGCGATCAATTTTGCTCTGGATGCATGAAGACATCTCGTTTTACACCCTAGGGTCTGTTTTATCCTGATTAGTGAGCCATCTCAGCAAGCACAGATTTGGCATTGGTAGGCACTGGCTTGCCAGCGAAGACTGAGTGATTTGGAGCGATACACACTCATATTGGCATTGCTGTCGCGGGCAAGCCGCTCCTACGCGCCTTTGCCGAGATAGAAAGCGAAGCTCGCTTCATGATTCCACGCTAAAATGCCTTGACCCCATTCTTACGGAGCACCTCCAATGCCAGCCAAAATTGCCGCCAACACCGTCCGCCTTGAATTTGATGAAGAATTACTGGTGCACGCCAATCTATCGGGCGCGGCTTTTGTCGGCGATGAATTATGGGTCGCTGGCGATGAAGCTTGCGGACTGGATCGACTGCAAGCCTTGCCCAAACTCAGTACTGAGGCCTTGCGCTTTGGCAATGGTCAGCACTTTCCACTCGCCGATTATCTGGATTTACCCGACGCGGCCGACATCGAAGCCGATATTGAAGGCGTCGATTACCATGGCGGCTATCTATGGCTGGTCGGCTCGCATGGGCTTAAACGCAAAGCGCCACGCACCGGCTACGAGAGCAAAAAAAATCTGGATCGCTTAGCGACGGTGAGTCATGATGGCAATCGATGTCTACTCGCACGTATTCCAGTTGTGCAAAGCACAGATGGCAATACCCTATCCAAGCATACAACCGAAGGTCTTTCTGCATGTCGCCTACGTGGCGATACCCTTGATAATGAGCTAAGCAAACTACTACGTAAAGATCGCCATTTTGGCGCTTATCTCGACATTCCTGGCAAAGACAACGGGTTTGATATTGAAGGACTCGCGGTTTGCGATGCGCGTATTTTAATCGGTCTGCGTGGCCCAGTGTTGCGCAGCTGGGCCGGTTTGCTCGAAATTTGCGTTAAAGAAAAAAAGGGCGAATTGCGGCTAGATCAAGTTGCCGAATCAGGCAAAAAACTACGCAAGCATTTTATCCAACTCGCCGGTTTGGGTATTCGTGATTTGCATTGGTCGGGAGATGATTTGGTGATTCTGGCTGGCCCAACGATGGCGCTAGACGGTGCCATTCGCGTTTTTCGCTGGTCACAGGCGGCGCAAGCGATGGCCAATGTCGACGCGCAAGCGACTGAAGTCTTGTGGGAACTGAATGGCCCAGTCGAAATGATCAGTTTACCCTACGGTGTAGGACAAGATCGCGCCGAAGCGATTACTGCTTTGCCCACCAGCCTGAGTGGCGCAGAGCAACAATGGTTAGTCCTCTACGATGCGCCCTCCGCTGCCCGGAAAATCGGCGAGCAAACTGTATTTGGCGATGTCCTCACGGTCATCCCCACCCCTGCTCCAGCCACGCCTAGCCGCAAGAAATAGTGGGTAAATCACGTGGCACAGGGATTACCGCGTTGTCGCTAAGATCCCTGTGTCGGGAATAGTGAGGGTTTGTGTACCGCATAACCTTGTGCATAATCGATGCCCAAGGTGCGTAATATCTCTTTTTGCGCGTTGTTCTCAACGAATTCGGCAATGACCCGCAACTTGAGCGCCTTCGCCATTTGGATAATGGCGGCGACAAAAACGATGTCTGAGTCGCTGTGTTCTAAGTTGCGAATTAAACTACCGTCGATTTTAAGGTAATCGACGTGTAATTCTTTGAGGTAGCTGAACGATGAGAAACCGCTGCCAAAATCATCGAGCGCAAATTTGCAACCTAGACTTTTTAAACGGGCAATAAAATGTTTGGCTGAATCAATGTCGGTCATTGCCGCCGATTCGGTGACTTCAAAGCAAATGGTGGCGGCAGGGTTTGGGCTATTTTTCACCCAATTTTCAAGCATAGGCAACAAATCAGGGTTGCTTAAGGTGGGTGCTGACAAGTTGATGCCAACCACTGTATTGCTTGGAAAGCGTTGACTCAAGGCATTTTTCGCCACCCATTGATCAATTTGATTAATTAAACCAAAGCGTTCCGCAGCTGGTAAAAATAAGCCTGGCGGGACAATTTTGCCGTACTCGTCAATGCCGCGAACTAAAATCTCGGCATGTTCTGGGTAGCCTAATTCAAGTTGTAATACTTCCATTTTTTGATAAAACAGCACAAAACGATCTTCTTTTAGCATGGGGGGCAATTTGCTCGCCCAGCTCATTTGCGCTTGCAGTTGTTCATGTCGTTGATCAATCTCACGATACGACACGATCTGGCCGTTGCCTCTTTCTTTCGCAATCGTGCACGCACTATCAGCACGAGAAACCAGCTCGCGGCAATCCAACTTTGCTGTCGATTCGACTAAGCCGATTGACGCATTGAGCGAAAATACTCGACCTTGCCAGGTAAATGGTGTTTTTTGCCAGCTTTCCAAAATTTTTTGCGCGATGCTTAGGCTGTCTTGCTCGCCGAATTGCGGAAAAAATAACGTAAAGATTGCGCCGTCTACTCTGGCACGTATCGTATTGCTGGGGGTGTTTTTTAATAGCCGCAAGGCCAGTTCAGCCAGTAGTTCTTCGCTGGCGGCATGACCGCATAAATCATTAACCAGCTTAAAATGGTCTAACTCCAGGCTAATCAGTGTGCCTTGAGCATGTTCGGATACTTCACGTTCAAACCCGCGCGGATTGAGTAGATGCGTGACCACATCATGTTCGGCCTGATAGGCTAATTCTTCACCAACTTTAATCCCGCGCCGGGTAACAAAAAACGCGATCACACCACAAATAAGCAGCGTTGCCGCCAGTAAAACCGCCAAATGCAGGTAAAGTGTTTGTCGAAGCTCGTCCATTTGCGCATTGAGTTCATTTTCGTGTTGATTAATACTGCTGTTGAGCACACTTAATGATTCATCAAGATCGTAGATAAATTCTTTATAAAAGAACAGCGCCTGGTCGGCCTCTTGCGGGGTATTAATATGCAATTGGTTGATATGCAAAAAAACTTGCTCGACGCCAAATTGATAGCTTTTTAGCGAGTCTTTGCTGCGTTTGAGGCTTGCTGAAAAAGCGGCTGATTTTTCAAGTTCTTGCAGCAGTCGATAACTCTGCTGCAATGCCTGATTCCAGCGCTGCCGACTTTCTTGGGCCTCTGCGTGATGGTCCATTCTGAGGAAAATATTTTTTTCATGACGCCGCAGCTGGCCAATTTCAACTTGTAATTGATGTGCTGTGGAATGAATTTGGTAGTTTTCATCTAAACTGGCGCTGATTTTTTGGTAGGTATGGTGAATGTCCAAGCCACCGAGCAAGGCAAGCAATAAAACCGCCGTCATTAGCAGCGCAAACCCTAAACCAATCAGAATGCCCAATTTTCTTGCGATAAAGTGACTCATGACATAAAACCGAGTGAAGTCAATCGTCTGAGTATAGTTCTATTGCTCTAATCCGCAATCCCATCAGAAAAGTGGGGGAATAGCATTGCATCTACCCGTAAGGAAAGAGCAGCAAAAGAAATGCCGGAGCATGTACGGGAGCGGGCTTTGCAAAGGGTATATTGCTGTAGGTATTGTTAATTAATTGCTAGATCAATATACCTTACTTTAAATAAAATAATTCACTTCAGATGAGGCATTTTTCATGGTGATGCCTTAATTGGCCGTGCGTGAATTTAGCGCAGCAAGATTCATTAAAATATCATGCACTTTTTCTAAATACAGAATTGATTTTTGATCTCCAGGCCGGAATTCGCGAAGAGAATTCAACGATGCGCTTTGTTTTTCTAGAACATTAAATTTTTTATTTGCCCAAGTTTCATACTCTTTTTTTGAGGCCTTGACTGGCGCGAACAGCGCAGAGCTAATGAGAGCCATTCTGTTTTCTTCAGTTATAGCACCTAGCTCAGCCAAATCTTTTGCCATGTTTTCAAGTTCATGTTGCGAAATTTGGCTCAGATCATACTTTTGCATGACTTCGCTTGCCGCACTGGAATTTTTCAAGTCAATCAGTTTGAGTGGTGTCGGAGCAACTTTGTTTAAGCTGGCTGGCACATGGGTATTGGGTGATTTCTTGAAAACTGGAATGGATGGAAAAGGCTCGACTTTCATTTTTCCCTCTACGCTGTGAATACTATTTTGCTTCTGTTATAGCTTTGGTGAAAATCGATTGCAATCGCTTGATCAATGAATGTGAATTTGTCACTCCAATGCTGCAGTCGCAGCAAATTGGTGACCAATTTTTACCGTCCAGCCATAATGAGGCATCACCGACCTCACCGGAGCCTGTCATGCCAGTGCACACTATTTCTCAACCCAAAATCGCACCGTTCTTCCCTCCCCGCCGCACGCTAATGGGGCCGGGGCCGTCGGACGTGCATCCTAGCGTGCTCGCTGCGGGCGCGAAGCCGACGTTGGGCCATCTGGATCCGCTGTTTGTGGGCATGATGGATGAAGTGAAAACGCTGCTGCAATATGCGTTTCAGACGCAAAACGAGATGACGCTGGCGGTGTCTGCGCCGGGTTCGGCGGGGATGGAAGCGTGTTTTGTGAATTTGGTCGAGCCAGGCGAGAAAGTCATCGTCTGCCGCAACGGCGTGTTTGGCGAGCGGATGCGACAAAACGTCGAGCGCGTCGGCGCCGTGGCGGTGCTGGTCGATAATGAATGGGGAACCGCAGTCGATGTGGCGGCGGTAGAAAGCGCACTCAAAGCCAATCCCGATGCGAAATTTCTAGCGTTTGTACACGCCGAAACGTCGACAGGTGCGCGTTCAGACGCGAAAACGCTGTGCGCGCTGGCCAAGCAATACGGCTGCCTGAGCATTGTCGACGCGGTGACGTCGCTGGGCGGGATTGAATTGCGCGTCGACGAATGGGGCATTGACGCGATTTATTCCGGCAGCCAAAAATGCCTATCCTGCGTGCCCGGCTTGTCGCCGCTGTCGTTCTCGCCAGCCGCAGTCGAAAAGCTCAAAGCACGCAAAACGCCGGTGCAAAGCTGGTTCCTCGATCAAACGTTGGTGATGGTGTATTGGTCTAACAACCAAGGGGCAAAAAGAAGCTATCACCATACTGCACCCGTCAATGCGCTTTACGCCTTACACGAAGCGCTGCGCTTGCTCGCCGACGAAGGCCTTGAAGCATCGTGGGCGCGTCACGCGACGATGCACGCTGAGCTGCGCGATGGCTTGGAAAAAATGGGCATTGAATTTGTCGTCGCCGCTGCCGACCGCCTGCCACAACTGAACGCCGTCCACATCCCCGCCGGCGTTGACGACGCGGCAGTCCGCACGCGTCTACTAAATGAATACAACCTCGAAATTGGCGCCGGACTTGGCGCACTCGCTGGCAAGGCTTGGCGAATCGGTCTAATGGGCTACGCCGCCCGCCGCGAAAATATCGCGCTGCTGTTGAAGGCGCTGGGGGATGTGTTGGGGAAATAGTAGTACATGGGTATATGCCTGTAGAAATTTATAAATAATGCCTGTCTGTGTATACCCATGATTTGCCTGTTGATTTTATTGACATACAGTAAGGAAGCATTTATGCAATGCATCGTCATTTTTGGCCCTGCTGCGGTTGGCAAAATGTCGGTTGGGATGGCATTAGCCGAGCTGACTGGTTTTAAGCTATTTCACAACCATATGGCGATTGAATTGGTGCATCAATTTTTCAGTTGGTCTGATCCCGAATTCACGCCCTTGGTGCAAAACATTCGGAGACAACTCTTTGCTGCGCTCAAAGACAGCCCAGTTAAAGGGGTGATTTTCACCTACGTTTGGGCGCTGGATTTGCCGGAAGATCACGACGAATTGCAACGATATATTGATCAGCTTGGCGTTGAAATGGAATCAGTGCTGTTTGTCGAGTTGTGCGCTGATCAAACGGTTCGGATGGAGCGCAATAAAACGGAATTGCGGCTGCAAGAAAAGAAAACCAAACGCAACATCATCGAATCGGAGGATTTCTTAATTCAGAGCGAGCAAAATCATCGCCTCAACTCAAACGGTGATTTTTTCTATCCTGAGCAGCACCTCAAAATCGACAATACCCATCTGTCACCCGCAGAGGTGGCCAGCGTGATAGAACAAGCGATGTCGCATCACGGCAACAATCGCTGCTGAAAATAGCGCCCAATTTTTTGATTCACCAGCGCGGTTTCCTGCCGATCAAAACCAACGGGGTCGCCGATGAGCCGCGCAGCGAGCCCTTCGAGTGGCGAGCGGATTGGCGACAGTAATGCGCCATGGCCACCCCGTTCGAAATCGTGCAGCACAGTGCAAGACTGGCACACCTTCACAATCGGATCGCTATGAAATTGCGGATGCAACCAGACATCTTGGCGCGCCGTAATCAGCGTGACGGCGATTTTGGGCTGTGCTAATGATTTCAAATCAAACACCACGCCATAGGGCACGCCCGCCACAATCGCCGTAATGCGCGGATCGGTATGGCTTTGCCATTGGGCGTCGTTAAAGCGCCAGCGCAATATGTGCTGCGCCAAAAAGACCTTGATGCCATCCAATATTCCGCCATTTAATTCAAACAGCTTACCGACACAGGCATGAAAATCAGCGCGAATATTGGCATCGCAGTACTGCACTATTTTGGCTGGCGACCAACGCCCACCCGCCAAAGTCAGCGCAGTCAGGCCGCCCGCCGAAACGCCGTACATGCCCACTTGGTCGAGTTTTAAGTTCGGCGCAAAGCGGGCATCTTTGGCGATCACATCAATCGCGCGACTGATTTCCTGCGGCCGAACTTTCCAACTTGCTGGCCCTGCATCTTTGCCATTTTGGTGGTTATCGCGCAAATGATCGGGCAAGGCGACAACAAATCCCGCCTCAACCAAGACGCCCGCTAAATCAGCATAATCCCATGGAGAGCCGCCCGAACCATGCGACATGACAATCAAGCGGCCATTTCCCTTGATCGGTGGCGCATCGGGCAAGGCAAAGACTGGGAGTCCAATTTTGACGAGACTGGCGTTTTTGCCGTTCGCTGGATAAAAAACCGTTACCGCACCATGTTCTGGCGTTCCGGCGATTTCTGTCAGGCCGGTGGCGGCATGAGCATTCGTCATCAGCAGCAGTAGGCAGAGGGCGTGACGCAACAATTTGCAGTGCATGTAAAGACTCGTATGGACAGTGAGCAATACGAGACACCTTAACAGCGACAGATGAATTCGGCGTGACGATATGTACGCCGTCCAGATCAGGGCAATCAATGCGCTACAATCGGCACCAAGGATGGCCTGCCAGCGAATTGCAACCATCACCCTGCAGATGGGTCATGCTGCGGTTAATTCGTGTCATCTTAAGTTCATAAAAGATAAACTTTACCGTAATAGTCAGCTAGTAATTTAGCTCTTAAAACTCTGGAGAGAGAAAGATGCTAGTTGAAAGTTCTGCTTCGATTCATAAACATAAACGCACACTGACCGTGTCGATTGCCAGCAACCCAGAAACGATTTTGGCCGCGCAAGCCTTGCGCTACCAAGTGTTTGTTGAAGAAATGGGCGCGCAAATTACCAGTAAAATTCCCGGTATTGATCAAGATTTGTTTGACCGCTACTGCGATCACTTAGTGGCGCACGACGAAGACAGCGGTGAAGTCATTGGCACCTATCGGATTTTGCCGCCGCATCAAGCGCAAAAAGTCGGCAGCTATTACTCTGATACCGAATTCAATTTAACCCGCTTGCAAAATATTCGCCCGCAAATGGTCGAGCTCGGCCGCACCTGCGTACACCCCAAATACCGCAATGGCTCAACAATTGCGCTACTTTGGTCGGGGATCGCCAATTACATCCAGCAACATGGCTATCAATATCTGATTGGCTGCGCGAGTGTGCCGGTCGCAGACGGCGGCCATTTAGCCGTCAATTTATATAAAAAACTGGCCGCTTCAGCGCTGGCGCCCATTGAATGGCGCGTGTTCCCGAATAATCCGCTGCCGTTTTCAATGAATACCGTCGCGCAAAAAGTCGAAACGCCAGCACTGATCAAAGGTTATCTTCGCGCTGGCGCGATGATTTGCGGCGAACCGGCGTGGGATCCGTACTTTAATTGTGCCGATTTTTTAATGCTGTTGCCGACCAAGCAATTGGATATGCGCTATGCCAAGCATTTTAATCGTTGAGCGTACGCGGCTTGATTAAGCAAAAATCATCAATACTTAGGTATATGGTCATAGGTCTTTAATTAAAATAAATATGGCCACATACCCTTTGACCATCAGTATCTACACAACGCTGAAAGTGACAAAAAACATCAATTCGCCATTCCGGCGAAAGCCGAAATCTAGCAGCAATGCTGATTTTATCGAGGCTCTGGATACCGGCCTACGCCGGTATGACGATCTAAATGAATGATTTTGGACTTGTGTAGATACTTATACCCTTTGACACAAAGATTGAACGCATCACAAACGAGCCCCAATGTTTGCTGCCTCATAGGCGGAATACGGAACAAATTAGGCCAAGCCAGAGCAGACAGCGTACTATATCAACACTGACAATGAGGGTGGACGATGAGTACGAAGTTATCAAAAGATGAAATGGCCTCACTAATCGAAGTGAGCCGTGGTTTAAAAAGTACCCGCTTAAGCCATGCGGTGTTTAAAAACGTCAAAGTGCTCACCGGGCAAAAACTATGCGCCTACGAGCGTAAAACCGGCATTTTGCAAGTCACTGAACTGGGTAAACAGACGATTTTTATGGCGCTGTGCATCGACAGCCTGCGCCAGCTCAAAGTGAATCCAACACTCAAAGTGAACGGCGAAGCGTTGGCGTTTTTGCTGCGCAAAGGCCATCTGGAAACCCGTGAAGGTGAAGTCGGCCATTTTATTACCACCAAAGGCGAAGAATCGTTGGTGGATATTGATTCACAGAAATAAAGTTCTACACTCCGTTGAGTCATCCCTCAACGGAGATCCCCATGCCCACGCCAACTCCTGAAGCTGAAATGCATGTTCTCTCGCTGGAGCGAATTATTGCAGCGACACCGGAGCAACTCTATCGGGCTTGGACCGAGCCAGAGCAACTCAAACAGTGGTTTTGCCCCAAACCATGGATTGTGACCCACGCCGAGCTGGATGTACGCGTTGGGGGCTGCAATCTGGTGGTGATGCAAGGGCCAAACGGCGCGTCTAGCACCAGTTCTGGTGTATATCTTGAAGTCATTCCGAATCAAAAAATTGTGTTCACCGATGCGTATTCCTCGGCATGGATACCCACACCCAAAATATTTATGACCGCAACGATCACCTTTACTGATCTGGGCAAGGGTCAAACGCGATATAAAGCGCATATTGCACATTGGCATGCCGCAGACAAAGCCGACCATGAGGCAATGGGGTTTCATGAGGGCTGGGGCAAAGCGACGGATCAATTGTGTGAATGGGTGACAGGCTGATGTTGGCTTGTTTCTTGCATCCTACCTTGGGCTGTCTATGCTGATACGATCTATTATTGTTGAGTTCAGGTGAGCTAAATGAAAATTGCACATAAAATCACTGCGTTAGTGATATTGGCTGCATTGGCGATTGCATTGCTAACGGGAATTAGTTAC
>CAUPHX010000042.1:0-13198 GCA_963511125.1 uncultured Deefgea sp.
CGCCCAGTGCGATTTTTAGACCTAAAGCTGCACCTGTAGCGCCGGCTTCAATCAAGTTAGCAGGACGTTTTTCATCAAATTGCAGGTCATTAATCTCGATTTCACTTTCTTCGGTGCTAGGGCAAATGATTTTGGCAAACAACAAGCCGCCAGGAATTGCCATAAACGACGCCGCGATCAGGTATTCCATTTTTACGCCTAGACCGGCATAACCCGCTAGTACCGCCCCGGCTACCGCAGCCATACCGCTCGACATAACGGCAAACAATTCTGGCCCTTTTAGGCGATGGATAAACGGTTTGATTACCGCAGGCATTTCATTTTGACCCAGAAAAATCGTCGTAACCGCAGAGAAGGATTCGATTTTGCTTACACCCAAAAGCTTTTGGAAAATCGTACCTAGAAACAGCACGACCCAACGCATTACACCGAGGTAGTAAAGGATGGAAATCAGCGCGGTCATGAAAATAATCATCGGCAACACACGGAAGGCGAACACAAAGCCACCGCCACCGAAGACTTCAAACATTTTGGCGTCGACCAGGCCACCAAACATAAATGCGGCACCTTTGTCGCCAAAGTGCAGAACATGATTAACCCCATTGGCCACCAACAGGAGGGCGTCTTTACCTAATGGAATAAACAGCACCACTGCACCGATGGCCATTTGCGTGGCCAGAGCAGCAAAAATAATCCTCGGCTTAATTGCGCTTCGATTCATTGAAAATGCATAAGCAATCAATAAAAGTGTTGAAATACCCAGCAGACTTTGTCCAATATCCAACATGGTGAATCCTCGTTAATTTATGTTTTTATAGTGTCGTAAAGCCAACGCCAATAGGCAGTCGGTTATGGCATTGCTTCGGGATTGCAATAGGTATGTAATGCCATAAGTTACGGTAGGTTATGTCTGTGGGATATAGTTCCTATTTCCGGCTTTATTCTCAGACCAACGGTAGTCAGCTTTGGTGGTTTTTAAGGCGCAGATGATGCAGAGGTATGCAACGGGGCAAAGCCCCTTTGATGTATTGAATTACTTGAGTTTATTGCTTGTTGACGTTGTTGGTGATTTTGCTGGCCAGCCATAAACCACTGTGTTTCATTGCAAAGCCAAAAAACAAACCGAGCAGTAAGGAGGGCAGCACCAGCTGCCAGTTGCCACCACTGGCAAAGGTGGCGCAAGCGCCGATGAAAGTGCCTGGAATAAATGAAAGCCATTGCTGCGTAGCTTGAATGCACATCAAAAAGGAAACAATTCCCGTCAGTACGTAACCCACAATCTCCCATTCGGGGTGTAGTGCGCTGCCATGAAAAATGAGCATGGCCCAAAATACACCACTCGCACAACTAAGTAGACTCAACAGCAAGCCGCGCCAGTGATTTTGTGGGCAGGCAAAAAAGGCGGTGCAGCCCAAAAAACCAGCCCAAGTTAGAAGACCCAAGGATACGGCCAGCCAGCCCCAAATGCCGGACAAGATTCCAGTCGTCACAGCAGTCAAAAATAATGTATTCAAGACAAATTCTCTAGTCGTTGCTGAAGCCGAGATAGCATCGAGCAATAATCTGGATTTGTAAATTACCATTAGTCATTTGGCATTGTGACCCAGAGAGGGCGTGGCGAATCAATGGCGTACTGAGCGTGATGGCTGTCGATTGATCACGATCGATGGCGATTTCAAGCAAAGTTGCGCTAATGCAGGCTTAAAATGGAGGGGAAAAACAATGCAATGCGTACATTAAGCCTTATCTCAAGCGTAAATCTGCAAGAACTAAAAATAGAAGAAGGGCGACGAATAGAAATCCGCCGCCCTTGGGTGAAAGTTTTTCAAATACAATGGTTTAGCAATCAAGCTAGCGCCGTATCGAGCACCATCATTAATGCAAAACCGATCATCAATCCTACCGTCG
This sequence comes from uncultured Deefgea sp., assembly GCA_963511125.1. Taxonomy (GTDB): domain Bacteria; phylum Pseudomonadota; class Gammaproteobacteria; order Burkholderiales; family Chitinibacteraceae; genus Deefgea. Next base: position 1,909 of record CAUPHX010000042.1, read on the forward strand.
CGTTGACTTCATGTCCTTTGCGGTGTGACTCGGGAATGATTTCGTGACTAATCACAAAAAGCATCGCGCCTGCGGCAAAGCCTAAGGCGGTTGGCAGTAGCCACGGTGCGAACCCTACAATCGACACCCCAACTAATGCGCCAATCGGCTCAATGACGCCAGTGAGTGCCGCTAAAAAAACGGACTTTAGGCGACTATAACCAACGACGAGTAGGGCAGAAGCGACGACCAAGCCTTCTGGCACATCTTGAATTGCAATCCCTAAAGCTAGCGCGCCAGCGTGAAATGCATCCGTACCGCCATAGGCTACGCCGATGGCCAATCCTTCGGGTAGATTGTGGAGTGCGATGGCAAATACAAACAGCCATGTACGGCGTAAAGCCGGCGAAATTGGCCCTTCATGACCTTTAATAAAGTGTTCATGCGGTACGAGACGTTCGATGAACAATAAAAGTAAGGCCCCTAAGAGTAGACCTCCAGCCACAATCAAAGCGGCAGACCAACTTCCTGCGCCACTGTCCTTAGCCGCAGCAATGCCAGGTATCAGCAGTGAAAATGCGCAGGCCGCCAACATCACGCCCGCGCCAAAGCCAAATAAAGTATCTTGGGTACGTACCGAGAGTGGTCGCGCCAACAACACGGGCAGGGCACCCAGTGCGGTTGCACCAGCGGCAAGCAAGCCGCCCGTGAGTGCGGCCAAAACACGGCCGTCGGTCAAACCGATGCCGATCCAGAATTTCTGTACTAATAAAATACTAGCGATCAACAGCAAGCTAAAGCCCAGCATTTTCCGCAATAAGTAGCTGCCACCTAAGATTGAGCTTGTCATGATTTAGTTTGCCCGTGCAGCTAAATAAGCCCGAGCGACTTCATCCCATGCAATGACTTGGTAAAACGCCGCGATGTACTCAGGACGACGATTTTGATAACGCAAATAATAGGCATGTTCCCATACATCGAGTCCCAATATCGGCGTATTACCATGCATGAGTGGACTATCTTGGTTTGCGCTGGATTCAACCACCAGTTTTCCCGCCGGATTGATCGATAGCCATGCCCAGCCGCTGCCAAAACGGCTCACGGCAGCTTTGGTAAATGCATCGCAAAATGCGGCAAAACCACCTAACTCCTGCTCAATTGCCGTCGCGAGTTCGCCCTGTGGCTCGCCACCGCCTTGGGGTGACATAACCCGCCAGAACAGACTGTGGTTGGCGTGCCCGCCGCCATGGTTACGCACCACTGCTTGTAAACCTTCGGGGAGTTCGGTCAGCTTGCTGACTAACTTTTCGATGGGCCAATTTTCATACTCGGTGCCGACGATCGCGGCATTCAAATTGGTGATGTAGGTTTGGTGATGACGTTGATGATGAATCTCCATCGTTTGGGCGTCGACATGAGGCTCAAGGGCGTCATAAGCATAAGGTAATGGGGGCAATGCATGAGGCATCACAAACTCCAGATTATAAAACTGCGCTTTTAGTAAAAAAGGGTAATTAATCGGTTTAGTGCAGCAATTGCGTTGGCGGCTTGGCATCTAAAGCTTGCATGGCCAAATCGGCTAATTCGCTGGGTGGGTTGCTACTGATGAAGTGCTGCAATTCAAGCTGTGTACGCCGTAGGTGGTCGTTTGCTGCGTGACGCAAAGCGTTGCTGCCGTGTACGCTGATTCGTAAAAGTTGGTAATGCACCGCGCAGAGTTGATCGCAGCCCAACTCAATTTGACCCATTCGAAAATGCAGATCAGCCAAATTATGGTGTGACACGACCAAGGCGGCGATGCTGTTGTCTTTGCGGCCAGACTGTAAATCAAACTGTGAAACCAAGCCTTGGGCCAGTGAGAGCGAATACAAAAACACTCGGCGTGCGGTGTCAAAATCGCCATCGTCAAAAGCACGATTGCCTATAGAAATAGCCTGTTGCCAGCATTCCAGCGTAGCCCCGGCTAATTTTTGCACCACGATAGGGTTTAAGCGATCCATCACAACACCTCGGCGTTTAAGTCAATGAATGCACTTTACATTGAATGATAACGATTATCAATCAGTAAATTTGTATTTTTACAGGGTTGCTTAATCTTTAGTTTGTGGGGTGTAAGTTTTTGATGGGGTGCGGTGAGTTTTGTGTTGAATGGCGAGTTCAAATCAGGGCGGCGCTTCGCTACTTTTGAAATCTAGCCCCCATTTTTTGCCGATCAGCGTGAGCAGGGTTAGTCAATTTGAAAGGCGGATCGTTTTTGCGTGGACTGGCGTAATCATCGAAGCAAGCAAGTAATATATTTGTATGTATTGCTTTGTATATATTGATAATAAAAGGCTAGATGGCAATACATCTAATTTTTTTAAAGGGCGGGCGGCGTTATGCCAGAAAAGTAGCTGAAGTTATTTTCACTGTGATTTAAAGCATGCGCTGAAATGGACATGATCGTGTTGATGACTGCCTTGCGGATACAGCACAGTGCAAGTCGAATTGTGCTGTATCCATTTTTGGCTGTTTATTGTTTTGGATTAGTGATTGGGCTTACTCATCGGTGGTGCCGGTGGAGAAACGAGGCCTTCGGTTAGTTTGAATGACAGCGACGTCGTGTAATACGCTTTGCGGTAAGCTTGGCCAGCCAGCTTGCCCGTTTTGCTGTCGGTGTGGTTGGCAACCAGTACGTAATGCCCTTGCCAAGGTAGCGTGATCTTAATTTTTCCCTGTTCATCGGTTTCGAGCGTTTGCACCCAACCCGATTGCGCGATCACCTCAACTTCACTTTTGGCCAATGGCTTGCCACGTAGTGAAACTGAGAATTCGCCTGTTTCGCCGGTCGGCACAAGATCAAGCGCTAAGCTGGGTTTGATGGCCGCACTGCTATTGACCCAGCGTGCCGCAGGCAGCCATGCGCCCTTAATTTTTTTGCCTTGGTGGTCGTCATCAAAGAGTGGGTAGGCGCGTTCTTCAAATACCACGCTTTGCCCTGCTGCAAGATTGACAGCGAACGCAATCCCATCGGCTTGCAGTTGTGCTTGTAGGGGCGTGTTGCCTGTGGTTGATTCGAGTCGCGCAACCGGTTGCTTTAGCTTTTCAATCATTCCTGGCGTGCCTTCACGGGCGTTTTTATTGTATTCACCAGCAAAAGCTTTGATGCCATCCTCCGTTGGCTCTAGCCAGATTTCATGCGCATAAGTCATTGATGAGAATAAGGCAAGCAGTGCGCTGACAGATTTTAGTTTTAGTTTCATTTTCTTTCCTTGTGGTTATCGTAAAAGGACTTGCGCAGCGAATATGGCTACGCAAATCATGGATCTAAGAGGGGCGATTGTTTGCTTGGTATTTGTTGGGTCATGTTCAGATTTGGTGTTGATGGCGATGAATAGTCATCTTGGGCGTATAGCAACGGTTTGATTCACGATGTAATAGCTTCCCCCTTGGTAAAAGGGGGATTGTGGGGGGGTGCCCTTGGTTTTTATACATTTTAAATGCAAGGTCAACGGCAAATCCCCCCTAGCCCCCCTTCTTCAAAGGGGGGAACAAGTGCAAAGTCTTGTGTATCAACACCAAATCTAAATATCACCTTGATGAATTGGGTATATTTATGTAGGCTATTTTTTATAATGGCTGCAATCATATACATGGCTATTTTTTTTAAAATCAAGCCGTAGGGTGTGAAAATTCTGCAGGAATTTGCGCATCGAAATGTGCCTCGAATCAGCAGCAAGCTCAATAAAAGCGCATTCCGCGTGCGCAAATCTGCGCACCCTACAGGGCTATTGCATTGATGCTTACCAGCGATACGCTACGCTGCCGACGATCTCACGGCGGTCGCCTACGAAGCACCCATCTGACGAGCAAGTTACAGCGTACTTTTTGTCTAGGGCGTTATTGATATTCAGTCCCAGTTGCCACTGCTGCCAAACGTAGCTCACGCTCAAATCGACCACGCTATAGGCGGGCGTTAGATACGTATTCTCGCTCATACCGTAAACGCTGCCCATGTAACGTACGCCACTGCCTAGTTTCAATCCAGTTAACGCTCCACTTTGCACGGTGTAATCAAACCACAGCGAGGCGGTATGCTTGGGCACATGCATGGGGCGCTTGCCCTGATTGCCGTTATTGTCTTGGGTGATTTTTACGTCGGTGTAGGTGTATTGCGAACTCAGTTGCAAGCCCGTCATGATTTCAGCCTTGGCTTCCAGCTCCAAGCCGCGTGAACGTACTTCACCCGATTGAATTTCTAAATCAGGAATAAATGGGTGTTTGGTTTGCACATTTTGTTTGGTCAAATCGTAAATCGCTGCGGTGAATAACATATTTTGAGCCGCAGGCTGGTATTTGATGCCCAGCTCCCACTGCTGCCCTGTTGTCGGCTTAAAAGTTTCGCTATTGATATTTTTGCCGATAACAGGGCTAAACGAGGTGGCGTAGCTGAGGTATGGCGCAAGACCTGAATCGAACAAATACGTCAGCCCAGCCCGACCCGTCCACGCCTTATCGGTTTGTTCGCTGTGGCTGCTAGTTAAGCGGTCGTCAACGTCTTGCTGCGCGATGTCATAACGTGCGCCGAGTGATAGCAGCCAATGCGAGCCAAGATGCACCTGATCTTGCGCGTAAAACCCCAGTTGCTGCATCGTCGTGGCTGAATCCGCACTGAGCACATCAGGCGCAGGAATCGGCGCACTGAAATCAGGGTTTAATGGGTCTAAAGCGTGCGCAGAACCACTTTTATTGTGCACATCAATTCTGCCGCGCATCCAATCGACGCCGAAGACCAATTTATGCTTCAGCTGCCCATGCGTCATTTCACCATTCACTCGGCTATCAATCGACAGCTGATCCAATTTTTCATTGTGCGAACCGGTCATACGTTCAATGCTGCCATCGGCATTAGTGGCTACTCCCCAAGTCCAGATGTAATGTGGAATTTCAGACTTTAAGTAGCGCAAGTTTTGGCTGAACTGCCACTGCTCGTTGATTAGATGGTTGAACTGATAGCCTAGGCTGTACTGCTGTTGCTTCTGCAGATCAACACTCGGATCGCCCGTCAGGTATTCGCTGTAATACACGGGACTACCCCCAGCCACCGGACTGGAAAAATTTTTCGTGTCTTGCTGTAGATAGTCTGCGAGCACAGTGAGCTTGGTCGCAGGTGAAATCTGCCAAGTGAGTGAGGGCGCTAGATAAGTGCGTTGCGCATTTTCTGGATCGCCATTCAATAACTTGCGAGCGCCATCAATATTGCTAGCTAAACCCACCAGCCGCACTTGCACTGAATCACTCGCCGCACCGCCGATATCAAACGCCACCTGTTTATGCTGAGGGCTGCCAAAACTGATTTCGATTTCGTTAATGTGCGCTGCATTCGGCGTTTTGCTAATACTATTAATAATCCCGCCCGCATCGGCTTGACCATACATCAGCGACGATGGGCCGCGCAGCAATTCAACGCGCTCCATGCCATGCACTTCAGTAATCGGGTAATTGTAACTCGCGTTAAATAATCGCATACCATCTCTAAACTCGTTAAATTGCGAGTCAAAACCGCGAATAATCGGCCAAGTATAGCCACGTACATCCGGCCCATAACCGCTGGCCACCACCCCCGGCATATATTGCAAAACATCGCCCAAAGACTGCGCACCACGATCTTTGATTTCGTTTGATCCCATCACCGAGATCGACTGCGGGATCTCGGCAATAGCCGAATCCGTTTTATTCCCCGTCGCACTGCGTTTGGCGACGTAACCTTTGACTGGGCTGGTTGTTGTTTCGACCACTTCGCTGGCACTCACTTCAACCGCAGGCAAAGTCACATCACCCACACTGGCGACACGGGCGAGTGGTTTGATGGCGGTGACTTCAACGACCGGCAATATGCTGAGCAGGCTTTCACGCAATGTGTAGCTGCCATCGTTGAGACGCATTGATTCAAGGTGCGTCCCTTTGAGTAGCTGGCTTAGTGCTTGCTCAATAGATAAATTGCCTTTGACGCCTTGGGTGCGCAGTTGCTGCGTTAAGCGAGCGTCGGTGGCGATAATGAGGCCGCCTTGCTGCGCAAGGGTGTTGATGGCTTGGTCGAGTGAACCGGCGGGAATGTCAAATTGTGCCGCGTGTGCCGTGCTAATCAAAAGCGTGGCAGAAAATAAGCTGGCGATGGTGGTACGTAAAATACTCGGTCTGGTCAGGTGCATTATCAATCTCTTACAGTCGGCAAATAAATAAAATGGAAAGATCAGTCCTTTCGCGCAGCGGTTTTGCCTGGTTAATCGCTGCGATCTCGGTCTTGATGCGCTATTGCCAAGCGAGAATTAAAAAACAGTAAAATTTTTGACTTAAATTATGTAAGTGATTGAATATAAAGTAATGAATATTGCTATCTCGGTACGATGTTGACCCACCATTTGCCTAGCCCGCTTTGTGCAATCGGTAAGATGGCGCACAGCAGCTGTAGCGTACGCAGGCTGTCGTTGGCGGGGAACGTACCCGTAACGCGTAAGTGCTCAAGGCTAGGGTGGAGTCGAAGGTAGCCTTGGTGATAGCGCCCCAGCTCGGTCAAAAACGCATCGAGCCTTTGGTTTTGCGCAATCAGTAAACCCCGCTGCCAAGCGAGGTCACTGCGATTGAGTGCTGAGACGGGGATGAGTTGCTTGGCCGTGAGGCGCTGGGTTTGTCCGGCATTGACGATGGATTGGGCGCCAGTCTGATGCTGGATTAAAACTCGGCCGCTACTGACGCTTAATTGTGCGTGGGATTGCTGCTGGCGGAGCGAAAAATCAGTGCCTAGCGGGGTGAAACTTGCCCAAGCATTGACGAGTTGGATCGCTTGCTCGCTGGTTTGGATTCGCAGCTCTCCGTGGAGTAAATGCAGTGTCCGCTCAGTCGGTGTTGCTACCAGTTTGACTGCGGTGTCGGTATTGAGTTGAATTTGGGTGCCATCGGCCAAGATGACGGTCCGCTGTTCGCCAGTGGCGGTTTGCCAGTCAGGGCCGTGATATCGCTGCCATGTCAGCGAACCCACGCTACGGCCAACACCAGCACGGGCAAAGGTTTTAAGTGCGCACCGCCGAGAATGAAGGCCTGCTTCAGCTTGCGCGATCACTTGGCTGGCCAGTGCGGCGGGGAGGTCACTTTTTTGGCTTTGACTGGGGAGTGGCAAAAGCACGCACAAACGATGCCATGCGACGACATGGCTGGCGTCTTGGGATAACCATTGTTCATGTTGCAGCAGTAGCTCGGCCGAGGTGCCTGCGCCTGCGGAGTCCATCAATAGTCCGTGCCAGTGTAGCGCGGCATTAACGACCACAGCGCAAGGCTCGTGATTCAGCTTACTGGGGTTGGCCATGTTTCAGCGCGTAGCAATGTTGCATCACTTTGAGTAAGTCTTTTTGCACTGTACTGAGTGAGATATTGAGGTGTTGGGCGATTTCGGCGTGGCTATAACCATCGAGTCGGGCAAGTAGAAAAATATTACTTTGTCGATCGGGTAAGCCCGCCAGCATTTCAGCGAGAGTTTCTAATTCGGCCAGCGCAATGAGTCGACGTTCTTGGTCAGGCACCAGCGTTTGTTCTTGTGTTTGCAGGGCGCTAAGGTAGCTGCGCTCTAATTCGAGGCGTCGCCAATAGTTGACCAGTAAGCTGTGGGCAATCGTGCTGAGGTAAGCGCGCGGCTCAATAACGCTGTCTTGCGGTGGCCGTTGCATTACGCGCACGAAGGTATCTTGCGCGAAATCAGCGGCCTGATGCGCGCAGTGTAGTTGCCGCTTAAAACGCGAAACCAGCCAGTGATGGTGTGTGCGATACCAGATGTCAATCAGTGATAGAGATGGGGCTGGATTCATTGTATGTAGTTACAATTGATAATTATTCTCAATTGTAACTTACAAATCACCTGTTCAGCAAGACATTGTCATACGCAGAATGAATCCTAATTCCCCATTATGCTGGGGCGCTAGTTGCTAAAAATATAGGTTTCATGATCGAAATTTTATTCAGCCCAAGCAAACCACTGAAAGTAGGTCCCAGATATCGTCACCGAGCAGGGCACTGACGATGTCAGAAGTAATCAAGTTGTTCCGCGCAAAAAAATGCCGCTCACTTGCTTAAGTGAACGGCATGACTGATTGACTCAGGACTTTGGGGTTTAATAATTGCTACGTGCTGAAAGCCTCGCAGGGAGGATTACTGCGTCGTTTTTTCCCATCCGCCGCCAATGGCCTTGATAAACTCAACCCGTGCTTTGACCTGATTGCGTTGCGCTTCGACCAATCGCAACTCAGTATTAAACAAACTTCTGTGTGCGTCTAATACTTCAAGGTAGCTAGAGTAGCCATTATCGTAGCGCAGTGTCGCGAGTCTAAGCTGTACTTTTAATGCATTCACTTGCACCAACTCGTACTTGGTTTTTTCCTGCACCATTTGGTTGGCAATCAAGCTTGAACGCGTTTCAGCAAAGGCTTTTTGAATCGTTTGCTGGTATAGGGCTACAGCTTGTTTTTCTTGTGCTTTTGCCTGATCAACTTGCGCAGCGGTGAGTCCATTATTGAACAATGGCATTGCTAAATCACCAGCAAACGACCATACATTAGAGCCAGAAGAAAACAGGCTGTTCAAATTCCCACTTTGTACGCCGAGTATGCCGGTCAGCGAAATTCGCGGGAAGTAGGCCGCCCGTGCAACTTGAATTCTAGCGCGAGCTGCAAGTAAATTCGCCTCAGCTTGTGCAATGTCTGGCCTTTGTAATAACAAGTCTGAGCTAAGCTGCGCAGGAATCGTTGTATTGACTTGCAAGTCAGCAATGGATTTTCCGCGTGCAATCGATTTCGTCATGATGGATCGAGGCGAGTACCCTAATAAAACACTCAATGCGCTTTCTAATCTGGCGATCGATTCTTCTACGTCAGGTAGTTTGCTCTGTGCACTGCCGAGTTCCACTTCGGATTGCTTGACGTCAAGTTCAGATGTCACACCACCGCGAAATCTTTTTTTCTGTAGTTCGTAAGACTCCAGTCGAGATTTAATCGTATTTTGCGTAATTTCGAGCTGAGCATCCAGAGCGCGCAAATTAAAATAATTCTGCGTAACTTCGGTGGTGAGTGCCAGTTTAGCCGCATCACGATTGTACTCAACGGCCATTAAGTCTTGTTTGGCCGCTGTAGTTGAGTTGCGGATACGCCCCCATAGGTCAATTTCCCATGAGGCTTGCGCTGCTAACTTACTGGAGTTAACCGTTGTATTATTACCTGCCTTGTCGGATGTTCCTGAACGATTCGCGTTGCCGCCTAAGTCAATTCTTGGTAGCGCTTCGGAAGAAGTAATCCCTAGCTTTGCACGCGATTCATCTACTTTGGCGGTAATAAAAGCTAAGTCTTGGTTGTTTTCTAAGGCGCCTGTAATCAATTGATTGAGCACAGGGTCATTAAAATATTGCCACCAATCTTGTTTGATCGTGATTTTGCTTTCAACTACGGGCAATTCCGTTGCTGGCAAGCTGTTGTCGGGTGAAAAAGCGCAGCCAGTAAATAAGATGGCAATGCTGAGTGAAAGCACAGTTTTAAGCATGGTGATCTCCTTGTGCGACTTCATTCACCTTTTTTTTCTCAGACATCGTCATGATGAGACGGAAGAACAGAGGAATAAAGAAAATGGCAATAAAGGTCGCAGCTAGCATGCCGCCAATGACGGGTACGCCCAGGGCATAACGGCTACCAGAACCTGCTCCGCTCGATAATACGAGTGGTAAGCAACCCAAAATAAAGGCGAGCGAAGTCATGACGATAGGACGGAAACGAAGTCGTGCAGCTTCAAGTGCCGCATTCAATAGTGTGTCGCCTTCTTCGTATTTCATGATGGCAAACTCAACAATCAAAATGGCATTTTTAGCGGCAAGGCCAACCAAGGTAATCAAGCCAACTTGGAAATATACGTTATTGGTCAAGCCGGTAACGAGGACTGCAAGTAGTGCACCAAAGAGGGCGAATGGCACCGCGGTAATGACGGCAAACGGTAGACTCCAGCGCTCGTATTGAGCCGCCAAAATCAAGAACACCATCAAAATACCCATCAAAAATGCAATCGCAGCAGAACTACCAGCTTCTTTTTCTTGGTAGGCTGAACCCGTCCATTGCAGCTTGTAGTCCTTCAGTGCTATTTCAGCTTCAACTTCTTCGAGTGCTTTAATTGCTTGACCTGAACTGATACCTTGCGCGGGTGTGGCCATGATTTTTGCTGCTTGGAACACATTAAAACGCTCAACTAACTCTGGGCCGACTGAGTTTTTGACGGTGACTAGGCTAGTTAGAGGGATCATCGATCCTTTGTTAGAGCGAACATAAACATTGCGAATGTCGTCTGGCTGAGCGCGATAATCAGCTTCAGATTGCAGTTGAACCCGGTAAGTTCGACCGAACTGATTAAAGTCATTGACATACACTTGGCCAAAAGTAGCTGACATGGCATCAAAAACTTGATTGACATTCACGCCTAAAGCTTTGGCCTTTTCGCGGTCCAAATCGAGGTAGATTTGCGGGATATTGGCGCGGAAGGTGGTAGAAACACTCGCAAACTCGGGACGTTTCTTGGCTTCGGCAACAAAAGCATTCACCGCCGTAGAGAATTCAGCTGTATTGCCGGTGCCTCGATTTTGGTAATAGCCCTCAATACCGCCTGTGGTCGACATCCCACTAATTGGCGGAGGATTGAAGGTTGCCGCAAAGCCATCTTTTAAGCCCATAAAGGCCATGCCTTGGAATGTGTTTGCCAAATCGTACGAGCTATCTCCTTTGCCCTGACGTTCATTCCAGTCTTTTAGTGTCACGAATGAAATACCGCTATTGCTGATCACTGCGCCAGATAAAATATCAAAACCAGCAAATGAAACGACGTTTTCGACATTTTTATTCGACATCAGCATTTGGTCAAATTGTGCGCTAGTTGCTTCTGTTCGATTTAATGAGGCGGCATCAGGCAGCATCACTGCGCTTAATAAATAGCCTTGATCTTCATCCGGCACTAGTGCTGAAGGTACGTGTTTTAACATCAGTACCGTCGCCACTAAAATAGCGCCAAAAATCAGAAAGGCAATGCCAACGCGGCGATTTAGAAATGCGACGCCACCAACGTAACCATTGGTCAGTTTATCAAAGCCGTTGTTGAAGGCTTTAAAGAAACGATTGGGTTCATGGTGTCCATTTTTTAATAAAATGGCGCATAAAGCTGGCGTTAATGTGAGGGCGACGATGCCTGAAATAATGACCGAAATAGCAATGGTGACGGCGAACTGTTGATACATCACGCCTGTCATACCACCCATAAA
>CAUPHX010000043.1:0-13083 GCA_963511125.1 uncultured Deefgea sp.
CGAATAGCCCATCATGGCCCGAGCAATTGCGCTCAATAGAGAGGCCGGATATACGTGAGCAGTCGAACTTAAGTCAAAAACAAAATATGCTTGCAAGCCGGAAGGAGTCCATATATGAACATGGTCAGAAAAATAGGCCAGTTTTTAGTTTGAAGTGCCTCAAATTTAGGCCCAGATCTAGGCTGTAATGTTCACAATTTGGCGGCAAAGTGCGCGGATTACGCGAGAGACCCTAAAGGTATTATGTATATTCTGTTGATTGGCTATTTGTTCGTGGTGGTGATTTTTTCTGCGGTGGTTGCTGCGAGTAAGCTCTTTTTAGGCTTGTTTTTCTTTTTCGTTTTAGCGGTGATACCAACTTGGTTAATTATCTGGCTTAAACGCAGCCTACAAAAGAAAAAAGCTGAAGTTGCTGAGGGTAAAAACTTAATGAATAAGGGTATTTAACCGCAGGCTTTTATTAATAAAGCCTGCAATTAAATACCCGTACATCTATTCTAGCCAAATCAAGCTGGCCATACGGCCGGTCACCCCATCTCGACGGTAAGAAAAATACCGCTCGCTGTCGCTAAACGTGCACTCGGTCCCACCATAGATTTGCGTAATGCCCCGCTGATTAAGGCGTTGCCGCGCCAATTGATACATATTGCCTAGCCATTTTCCATTGGCTTTTGCGGTAAATGCATCTGCTGCTGCGGCATCGTGGCGAGTGAATTCATCGAAAACATCGTCACCGACTTCAAAAGCGCTGGGGCCAATTGCTGGGCCTAGCCACACCATAATTGAACCCGTTGGTACATCCATCGCATCGATGGTGGCTTCAATCACGCCATCGCATAAACCGCGCCAACCCGCATGGGCTGCTGCGACAACGGTGCCTTGTTGGTCGCAGAGCAGCAATGGCAGGCAATCCGCTGTCATCACGACGCTCACAACGCCAGCGGTACGGCAGAAACTGGCGTCGGCTTCAATCGGGCTGGTTACCGTTGCAGCGTCAACCACAATGGTGCTGTGCGTTTGTTTTAGCCAAGCCGCAGGCGAGGGGAGCTGTTGCCGATTTGCCGCAACCGCAGCTGCCGCATCGCCAACGTGGTCACCTAAATTAAAACTCGCATACGGCACGGCGCTGATGCCACCGTGCCTTGTCGTTTGCAAGGATTTCACATTGGCTGGCGCTGGCCAATCGGGTGTAAATGACGGGGAATTATTCACGGATGCCATTTTCCATTTTTATTACTCACGAACATAGATCAGCTCACAATCGTGATCGTCGTCTTCTTCGTCTTCTTCAAAATCGTCTTGACTCATGCCCATATCGGCGCGCAGCGTGCCAATCAGTTGTTCTAGGTCGAATGGTATTGCGGCTTTCCATGTCATCGTTTTGCCACTCTCAGGATGAACTAAAGAGAGCTTTCTAGCGTGCAAGGCTTGGCGATTGAGGTCTTCTAGCGCCATAAGAACTTCATTGCCAGTATCTTTTTTAGGGGCAATACCATAGACCGGATCAGCGGCAAGTGGGTGATTGATGTGGGTCATGTGAACACGAATTTGATGCGTGCGGCCGGTTTCAAGGCGACATTCAATCAACGTGTAGGCGGTAAAACGTTCCAGAATATGGTAATGGGTGAGTGAGGGCTTGCCGCTGCGTACCACGGCCATTTTAACGCGCTCTTTGGGGTGTCGTGCGATGGGGGCATCGACCTTGCCATCGGCATGAATAACGCCGCTTGCAACCGCGATGTAATGCCGTTTTACGCTGCGTTCTTGCAGTTGATTGACTAGATGGACTTGCGCTTGCAATGTGCGGGCAACGACCATCAGGCCGCTAGTGTCTTTATCGAGACGGTGAACAATCCCAGCACGGGGGATTTGGCGTAATTCTGGGTAATGAAAGAGCAGAGCGTTCAGTAGCGTGCCGTTCCAATTGCCGCTGCCAGGATGAACAACTAAACCCGCTGGTTTATTAATAATGAGAATGGTGGCGTCTTCATATAAAATATCGAGGTCAATGTCCTCGGCTTCGTATGCGACTTCATTGGGGTCGGGCTGTACATCGACAGAGAGTGTTTCGCCGCCCCAAACCTTGGTTTTCGGCTGCGCGGTTTCACCATCCACCGTCACCCGCCCGTCTTTAATCCACGTAGTCAAGCGGCTGCGTGAAAAATCAGGCAAAATCTTCGCTAAAGCTGCGTCTAAGCGTGTGCCTGCTAAATCATCAGGCACAGACAAAACACGAATGTCTGCGAAGTCGTTATAATCGTTTAGTTCAATATCGGATTGCATCATGACTAAGATTCTACCGCGAATCCTGATTTCTGCCTTATTAGTTAGCTTAATGGCAGGATGTTCTTCGCTCAGTAATGAAAAACCAGATGACACTTTAAGCTGGACAGCTGAAAAACTGTTCAGTGAGGCCAAGTCAGAGCAGGGGAGCCGTAACTACGAAGCTTCTAACAAACTGTTAGAAAAACTCGAAGCTCGTTACCCATATGGCCGATTTGCCTCGCAAGCGCAGCTAGAAATGGCGTACAACTATTACAAAGATCAAGAGCCAGCGTTAGCTTTGGCGGGGATTGAGCGTTTTATTAAACAAAATCCAAGTCACCCTAGTATTGACTATGCGTATTATTTGAAAGGTCTGGTTACTTTCAATGAATTGCAAGGGTTTATGTCGAACATTTCAAAGCAAGATATGTCCGAACGTGATCCAAAATCAGCAAAAGAGTCGTTCAACTCATTTCGTGATTTGACACAGCGTTTTCCTGACAGTAAGTACGCCAAAGATGCGACGCTGCGAATGGGGTATCTGGTTGGTGCGATGGCCACGTATGAGTTACATGTGGGACGTTATTATTTCCAGCGCGGCGCATATCTGGCGGCAGCGAACCGTGGCCGTGCGGTAATTGATAACTTTGCAAATACCAAACAAGTTGAGGGTGCTCTAGGCTTAATGATTCAGTCCTACAACAAGTTGGGCCTGACCGATTTAAGCGCCGATGCCAAGCGTGTTTTGATTAAAAACTACCCTGAATCAACGGCAGATCAAGATCCAATTAATACGGATACTTACTGGTGGGCGCCAGTATAAAAATAGATTGCAGAATAATTGAAAGAACGCTTGACGGCGATTTAATTGCCGTCTATTATTCTGCTCTCTTTGAGGGGGTATAGCTCAGTTGGTAGAGCGCTTGCATGGCATGCAAGAGGTCAGCGGTTCGATTCCGCTTACCTCCACCAGAACATAGTTCCCATAGTTTAGCGGTTAGAACACTGCCCTTTCACGGCGGCGGCCGGGGTTCGATTCCCCGTGGGAACGCCAGTACAGAAAAGCACACACTGAAAAGTGTGTGCTTTTTTTTGCCTCAGAATTAATGGTGATGATTTTTATCGTATTCGATGCGGGCGTGCGCTAGGCAGTCGTAGAAGTCAATTCTTAAGTTGGCACAGAGTTCTAGATATTGCTGCAGTTGCGTTGTGACTTCGCTACTGAGCTGTTCTTTCGTATTCGGTGCAGAGGTTGTGTAATTGCCGTTGTTCTGCTGATAGCTGGCCATTGGTTTGCTCCTGACAACACTGTTGAGTTCAGTATTGCAAGACCTGTGCCATGGTGCAATGCGGAATATATGTATATTTTCTAAGTTTTTACTGCATGTATTACAGTTTTCGATGATCAAGGCGGCAATGATTGCCGATTTCTTGCTAAAGTTCATGTATTACCTGAAGTTCTTGCCGTTAAATCAAATTAAATCCAGCCAATTGATCTTTGCCGTTTGTCGTTTTAAATCAAATAAGCATAAAAAAACCACGGAAAACCGTGGTTTTTTTGCATCGGAATAGTCCGAATTACTTTTTGCGTTGCGGTGGTAGATCAGTACACACGCCTTTAGCAACTTCGGCCGCCATACCAATCGACTCGCCCATGGTCGGGTGAGGGTGGATGGTTTTACCGATGTCGACCGCGTCTGCGCCCATTTCGATACCGAGGCAAATTTCACCGATCATATCGCCAGCGTGCGGGCCAACGATGGCACCACCGAGCAATTGGCCATTTTCAGCATCAAATAGCAGCTTGGTAAAGCCTTCGGTCCGGCCATTGGCAATCGCCCGGCCTGACGCCGCCCAAGGGAATACACCCTTAGTGATTTTGATGCCTTCTTTCTTGGCTTGATCTTCGGTCAGGCCGACCCAGGCCACTTCAGGGTCGGTATACGCCACGCCAGGGATCACGCGTGCGTCAAAGTAGGCTTTATGACCTGCGGCGTTTTCAGCGGCAACGTGGGCTTCGTGAACGGCCTTGTGCGCCAACATCGGTTGACCGACCAAATCGCCAATCGCGAAGATGTTCGGCACATTGGTGCGCATTTGCTTGTCAACGACAATAAAGCCGCGCTCATCCACAATCACGCCGGCGTTTTCAGCGCCGACTTTCTTGCCGTTTGGTGAACGACCGGTCGAGTACAGAACCAAATCGTAGCATTGTGCTTCGGCAGGCGCATTCGGGCCTTCAAACGTCACCCAAACGCCGTCTTCTTTCGGCACAATCGAGGTGGTTTTTGAGCTGAGCATGATGTTGTCAAAGCGGTGTTTATTCCAATCTTGCCACACTTTAACCAGGTCACGATCTGCACCTTGCATCAGGCCGTCTGACAACTCAACCACATCCAAGCGTGCGCCGAGTGTTGAATAAACCGTACCCATTTCCAAACCAATAATCCCGCCGCCGATAATTAGCATGCGTTTCACGACAGCTTTTAATTCAAGTGCGCCCGTTGAATCAATAATTCGTGGGTCGTTCGGGATAAACGGCAATTTCACCGCTTGCGAACCTGCTGCAATCACCGCTTGGGCAAATTTAACGACTTTTTTCTCGCCAGATAGTTCTTGGCCAGTACCGCTGGTGACTTGCACTTCCATGTGGTTGGCATCGAGGAAAGTACCCAGCCCGCGAACGTGCTCCACTTTACGCATTTTCGCCATGCCCGCCAGACCGCCAGTGAGCTTGCCAATGACTTGGTCTTTGTAGCCGCGTAGCGCGTCAATATCGACTTCTGGCTTGCCAAATTTGATCCCGTTGGTCGCCATGTGTGCGACTTCATCAATCACCGCTGCATTGTGCAGCAAGGCTTTTGATGGGATGCAACCGACGTTTAAGCACACGCCACCGAGTGTTGAATAACGCTCAACAATCACAGCTTTCATGCCTAAGTCAGCAGCACGGAATGCGGCGGAATACCCGCCAGGGCCTGCGCCAACAACGAGCATATCGCATTCGATATCGACTTTGCCTGTGTATTGACCTGCGACTGGCGCTAAAACTGGCGCAGGAGCTGATACTGGTGCGGCAGCTTGAGGCGCCGCTGGAGCCGCCGCCGGTGCTGACGCAGTGGCTGCGATTTCAATAATCGCAATCACATCGCCTTCAGTGGCTTTGCTGCCCGTAGCAAGGCGCATTTCTTTGATCACGCCAGCGTGCGTTGACGGTACGTCCATCGTTGCTTTGTCGGTTTCAAGCGCGATCAAGCTGTCTTCAATCGCAACGGTATCGCCGACTTTGACAAACACTTCAACCCCATCCACCCCAGCCTGGCCGCCGATGTCGGGTACTTTTAAGTCAATCGTATTGCTCATTTGAGAATCCTGTGAGGGGTGAGGAGTTAGATGTGAGGCGTAAACCTCGCAACATTCGGTGTGGGGATGGGTTTTACACCTCACCCCTCACACCTCACTCCTTACAGTACAAGTCGACGTACGTCTGACAACAATTTACCCAAGTACACAGTGAAGCGGCCGGCTTGCGCGCCGTCGATCACGCGGTGATCGAATGACAACGACAATGGGCACATTAGGCGTGGCGCAAATTCTTTGCCATTCCAAACTGGCTTGATTTGCGATTTGCACACGCCCAAGATGGCGACTTCAGGTGCATTCACGATTGGCGTAAAGCCCGTGCCACCAATGCCGCCCAAGCTAGAAATCGTGAAGGTTGCGCCTTGCATATCCGTTGGTTTGAGCTTGCCGTCGCGCGCTAAGGCTGACAAATCAGTCAATTCCTTGGTGATTTGTTTGAGGCCTTTTTGGTCAACGTTCTTGATCACTGGAACAACCAAACCGTTTGGCGTATCAGCGGCAAAACCGATGTTGTAATACTGCTTCAGAATCAGATTGTCGCCGTCGAGCGATGAATTCATTTCTGGGAATGCTTTGAGTGCTTCAGCAGCGGCTTTGATGATGAAAGCGAGTGGCGAGAGTTTTAGGCCGCTCTTTTCCCATTCTTTGCCGATGGTTTTACGGAAGTCTTCCAGTTCAGTGATATCGCATTCGTCGTTAAACGTTACGTGCGGGATCACCACCCAGTTGCGGTGCAAGTTCGCGCCAGAAATCTTTTTGATTTTTGATAGCGGCTTGCTTTCGATTGGGCCGAATTTGGCGAAGTCTACTTTTGGCCATGGCAATAAATCAATGCCGCCACCGAGCGATGCGCCCGCAGCAGGTGCCGCCAATGATGAGGCCACTGCGCTGGTCATGACTGATTTAACAAAGCTTTGCACGTCTTCATGCAAAATGCGGCCTTTTGGACCTTTGCCGCTTACTTTGATCAAGTCTACGCCGAGTTCACGAGCGAATTTACGCACTGATGGAGAGGCATGGGCTTTGCTGAAGTTAGCTTCGTCGACTTTAGCTGGAGCAGAAGTCGTTGCTACAGGCGCAGCTACGGCTGCTGGTGCAGCAGCAACTGGAGCAGGGGCAGCTGCAGGTGCTGCAACGGGTGCTGGCGCTGGTGCGCTCACTGCGGCTGAACCTGCAACTTCAAGCAACAACACCACATCGCCTTCAGAGGCTTTGCCGCCAACTTGAATTTTGATTTCTTTGACAGTACCTGCGTGAGTTGAAGGCACTTCCATTGTGGCTTTGTCGGTTTCCAGAGCAATCAGCGATTGCTCTTTCTCGATGACATCGCCAACTTTAACGAACACTTCAATGACATCAACGCCAGCGTGGCCGCCGATGTCCGGTACTTTCACTTCAACCAAGCCGCCCGCTGCAGCAGGTGCAGCGACAGGCGCAGCTGCTACGGCTGCAACTGGTGCAGGTGCTGCCGCAGGTGCGCTAGCAACTTCGCCGACTTCGAGTAACAACACGACATCGCCTTCAGAGGCTTTGTCGCCAACTTTGATTTTCATTTCTTTAATCACACCAGCGTGAGTGGCTGGTACTTCCATCGTCGCTTTATCCGTTTCCAGTGCGATCAATGATTGTTCTTTTTCGATGGTGTCGCCAACTTTAACGAACACTTCGATTACATCAACACCTGCGTGGCCGCCGATGTCGGGAATGGTCACTTCAATTAAATTGCTCATTTGTAAATCCTGTGAGGGTGAGGAGTTAGGGGTGAGGTGTAAGCCCTAACTCTGCGTGGGTCTCTGGGTATTGCCAGCTACTCGGTGATAGGTGATGGCTTGGGGTTTATACCCCTCACTCCTCACACCTATCACCTCACGTACTTACACTGTCCAAGGGGCCGGTTTAGCTGGGTTGATGCCATATTTTTCCATGGCTTCAAGCACTTTCTCTTTACCGATTTTGCCTTCATCAGCCAAGGCTTTAATTGCAGCAACGGCAACGTAGAAGCTGTCGACTTCAAAGAATTTACGCAATTGTTTGCGTGAATCTGAGCGACCGAAACCATCGCAACCCAATACCACGTAACGGCCAGGCACGTATTCGCGAACTTGATCTGCAAACGCGCGTTTGTAATCGGTTGCTGCGATCACTGGACCTTGACGGCCAGCCAAGCATTGCGTTACGTACGGCACAGCTTGTTCGCCCATTGGGTCGAGCATATTGTGACGTTCCGCGGCCATACCATTGCGGCGCAATTCGTTAAAGCTTGGGCAAGCCCAGATATCAGATTCGATACCGAAATCTGCTTTCAATAGCGCAGCAGCTTGAATGACTTCGCGGAAAATCGTACCCGAACCCATCAATTGAACTTTGAGCTTGGCGTCTTTTGCCCCTTCTTGGAACATGTACATCCCTTTCAGAATGCCGGCTTCTGCACCTGCTGGCATCGCCGGCTGGGTGTAGTTTTCGTTCATGACTGATAGGTAGTAATAAATGTTCTCTTGGTCTTGGAACATACGGCGCATACCGTCTTGGACGATTACGGCCAATTCATAGGCAAACGTTGGATCGTACGAAACGCAACTAGGAATAAATTCAGCAAACAAGTGGCCGTGGCCGTCTTGATGTTGCAAACCTTCGCCGTTCAATGTGGTGCGACCGGCAGTACCGCCGATCAAGAAACCACGAGCGCGCAAGTCGCCAGCAGCCCAAGCCAAGTCACCGATACGTTGGAAACCAAACATCGAGTAGTAGATGTAGAACGGAATCATCGTTACGCCGTGGTTGGCGTACGAAGTGGCTGCTGCGATCCAATCAGACATCGCACCGGCTTCGTTAATCCCTTCTTGCAAGATTTGACCCGTTTTTGACTCTTTGTAGAACATCAATTGGTCAGCATCTTGTGGCTCGTACAATTGACCCACGTGCGACCAAATACCGAGCTGACGGAACAAACCTTCCATACCAAAAGTGCGAGACTCGTCTGGTACGATCGGCACGATGCGGTTGCCGATGGCTTTGTCTTTGGCTAGCGCTGTCAAGATACGAACGAAGGCCATGGTGGTCGACATTTCACGTTCACCCGATGATTCGAGCAAGCCTTTGAATAAATCTAAACCTGGCACAGCGAGTGATTCGTCGACGGGTTTGCGGCTTGGCAAGTAACCACCGAGCGCTGCACGACGTTCGTGCATGTATTTCAATTCTGGTGAATCAGCAGCAGGGGCGTAGAAGGTGCAGTTGGTCGCTTGTTCGTCGGTCAATGGAATATTGAAACGGTCGCGCAGATGCAATAGATCGTCGTCGCCGAGTTTTTTTGCATTGTGGGCGATGTTTTGTGATTCGCCTGCCGTACCTAGACCAAAACCTTTGACGGTTTTTACCAGCAAGAGGCTTGGTTGACCTTTGTGTGAAACCGCCGCTTTGTAGCCTGCGTAGACTTTGTACAAGTCATTACCACCACGAGTCAATTTCCAGATGTCGTCGTCCGACATCGCAGAAACAAGGTCGAGCAATTCTGGGTAGGCGCCAAAGAAATGTTCGCGAACATACGCGCCATTTTTCGATTTGTAGGTTTGGTATTCGCCGTCAACCACTTCCATCATGCGTTTTTGTAGCAAGCCTTTTTTGTCTTGCGCCAAGATCGCATCCCAGCCCGTACCCCAAACCACTTTAATCACGTTCCAGCCAGAGCCGCGGAAATCGCCTTCGAGTTCTTGGATGATTTTGCCGTTACCACGAACTGGGCCGTCAAGACGCTGCAAGTTGCAGTTGATGACAAAAATCAGGTTGTCGAGGTGTTCACGACCAGCTAGTGAAATCGCGCCAAGAGATTCTGGCTCGTCCATTTCACCATCGCCGCAGAAGCACCAAACTTTACGATCGCCTTTTTGCGTGAAGCCGCGGTCGTCGAGGTATTTCATGAAACGTGCTTGGTAAATCGCCATCAATGGACCAAGACCCATCGACACCGTTGGGAATTGCCAGAAATCAGGCATCAACCATGGGTGTGGGTAAGACGACAAACCACCACCGTCGACTTCTTGACGGAATTTATTCAGTTGGTCTTCAGAAATACGGCCTTCCAAGAACGCGCGAGCGTACACGCCCGGTGCAGAATGGCCTTGCACGTACACCAAATCACCGCCGTGATTTTCATCAGCAGCGTGCCAGAAGTGATTCCAACCCACGTCGTATAAAGTTGCCGCAGAGGCAAATGATGAAACGTGGCCACCTAAATCGCCGTCAAAGCGATTGGCTTTTACGACCATCGCCGCCGCATTCCAGCGCGTATACGACAAAATACGTTCTTCGAGGTGTGCATTGCCTGGATGTTTGGCTTGCAAGTGCGCAGGAATCGTATTGATGTACGCGGTGGTGGCGGTGTACGGAATGTTCACGCCATCTTGACGAGCATGATCTACCAATTGTTCAACTAAAAAGTGCGCACGTTCGGCACCAACGGACTCGATGACCCCAGCTAGGGCGTCGCGCCATTCTTTAGTTTCTTGTGGATCATGGTCATGTAATTGCTCTGCCATTTCTATCTACCTTGTGAGTGGTGGTTTTTGTACGCATCCGTTGTTTGGATCGGATGTGGAGTTAATTAAAAGGCGGCGAGTAACCGCCTTCTGGGTTTAGCGCGGGGTGTTCCGCTTGTAATAATTAATTAGGCCGTTGGTCGACGCATCGTGTGAATTGGTTAGGCCAGGGGTCATCAAATCAGATTCAACGGTTTTTGCGAGTTGTTTACCCAACTCAACACCCCATTGATCGTAGGAATTGATATTCCAAACCGTTCCTTGTACGAATACTTTGTGTTCGTAAAGTGCGATCAGCGCACCTAAACGGCGCGGCGTTAAGCGTTGCATCAGGATCGTATTGGTTGGGCGATTGCCTTTGAAAATCTTGTGCGGAACCAGTTTTTCCTGTGCTTCACCCACGATGCCGGCCTTATCAAGCTCAGCACGTACTTCTGTTTCATTTTTGCCGCGCATAAAGGCTTCAGTTTGCGCAAACACATTCGCCATAAGGATCGTGCTGTGTGGCTCTGGAATATCCGGATGCTCGATGGTCGCAATGAAATCAATCGGTAAAAGCTGGGTACCTTGATGCAGCATCTGATAATACGCGTGCTGCCCGTTAATACCTGCATCACCCCACACGACAGGGCCAGTGGCGTAATCAACGCGATTGCCGTCTAAATCAACCGATTTACCGTTTGACTCCATATCGAGCTGCTGCAAATAAGCAGGGAAGCGCGACAGGCATTGGTTGTATGGCGAGACTAAATGTGTGCTGGCTTCAAAGAAGTTGGCGTACCAAACGCCGAGCATGCCCATAATCACTGGCAAATTTTGCTCAAGTGGTTTGCCACGGAAATGTTGGTCCATCGTATACGCGCCGTGCAGCAAGTCTTGGTAATTGTGTTTACCTAAGTAAATCGCAATCGGTAAACCAATCGCTGACCACAGGCTATAACGGCCGCCAACCCAATCCCAAAATTCAAACATATTGTTGATGTCGATCCCAAACTCAGCGACAGCTTTGCTATTGGTTGAAACGGCAACAAAATGCTTGGCAATGTTTTTTTCATCACCAGCACTAGAGAGGAACCATTTACGCGCGGTGCGGGCGTTGGTAATGGTTTCTTGGGTGGTAAAGGTTTTTGACGCGACAATAAACAAAGTCGTTTCTGGATTGAGGTGTTTCAAGGTCGATACGATTTGATCGCCATCAACCGTAGAAACAAAGTGCATCGTTAAGCGCGCATGGCCGTATTCTTTCAGACCTTGGCACACCATCAACGGGCCTAAGTCTGAGCCACCAATCCCGATATTGACCACATCGGTAATCGGCTTGCCGGTATAACCTTGCCACTCGCCAGAGCGAACTTTATCGGAAAAAATGCCGATTTGTTCTTTGACGGCATTCACTTTCGGCATGACATCTTCGCCATCCACCATGATGGGATTGCGATCTAGATTGCGCAGGGCGGTATGCAGTACGGCGCGATTCTCGGTGATATTGATTTTTTCACCCGAGAACATTTTTTCGATGCGCTCTGCGATGCCGGATTGACGAGCTAAGTCCATCAGCAAGGTCATGGTTTTTTCGTTGATGCGATTCTTTGAGTAATCAAAGAACAAACCGCCCGATTCGAGTGAAAATCGTTCAAAGCGATGGGGGTCATTTTCAAATAAGTCACGCATTTGCAGCGGAGAGATTTCTTTGAAATGTTCGGCAAGCGCCATCCAGGCAGGGGACGCGGTGAGGTTAGACATCTGAATCGTTCCTTGTTGATCGCAAGCTGGTTTTACCATCGTTTTGCTGCGTGGTTTCTTAATGGTCATGTCCACGTACTCGTTTTTCTTTCATATTGCGTTTCATTTTTTCGAGTTGATCAATCAGCTCGGGACCGCGTTTTAGCGCTACGCCAACGGCCAAAACGTCGATGATGACCAAATGGACAATTCGCGTAATCATCGGCGTGTATAAATCAGGATCTTCCATCGTATCGGCGTACAGGCAAATATTGCAGCGTTTGGCCATCGGCGATTTGGAGTGTGTAATCCCGATGACGTCGGCGCCGGAGTCACGAGCGATTTCGACCGAGCGCAGCATATCTAATGTTCGACCTGAATTAGATACGGCAATAATCGCGTCGCCGGGTTTGAGCATCGACGCACTCATGCCGTGCATATGCGGGTCGGTGTAGGCGACTGTCGGTACGCCTAAGCGGAAAAATTTATTCTGTGCATCAATCGCCACCGCGCCCGACTGACCTTGCCCCCACACTTCAATTTTGCCGGTGTTCGATAGAATTTTGATGGCCTTTTCCAGCACATCGGTATCCAACTCGTTGCGGCAGCGCAGTAGATGAGAAATATTATTGTCGAATAATTTTTTGGCCAAATCGTGCGCCGAGTCGTCGGCCGATACCATCGAGTGGACATAGGGCACGCCAGAGACCAAGCTGCGCGTGAGGCGGAGTTTGAAGTCTTGCAGTCCTGAGCAATTGAGCGAGCGGCAAAAGCGAATCACCGTCGGTTGTGACACATCAGACAATTCTGCAATTTGTGCAATCGGCGCGTTGGCCACTAAATTGGGTTGTGCCAAAACGAGGTCAGCGACCTTACGTTCTGATTTAGATAATGTATCGAGTACTGCTTTGATTCGTTCAAGCATTATTTGGAGCCTTTAATCAAACAGTCAGCGCCCACAACAAACGCAATAACGCCAAGCAGTGCTGCTGCCTTGGCGCTGGGAGAAAAGGTGAGTCACGGTGAAAATCACTTAGGCGGTCCAAAATACCTGTGCGGGGCTCACCACTTGATCGAGCACACGGCGGATTGGGTAAAGTGCGGAGATTGCTTTTTGCTCTTGCATGGCGGTATTGAGTAATTCTTTTTTACCGGTCCCCGTAATCTGTACGCGTCCGTTTCGGGCTTGCACAAGCGA
>CAUPHX010000044.1:0-12978 GCA_963511125.1 uncultured Deefgea sp.
GAGCGCAATCTGTTTGAAGACAACGCCAGCCATGCGAAACGCATGGAAGTGACGTCACCGGTGTTGTCGACTGACAAATTCGCCGTTTTGACCAGCCAAGCTGACCCAGATTTCAAAGCGACGCAGTTTGATTTGGCGTTTGAAGGGATGAGTCTGCAAGCGGCGATTGAAAAGCTACAAGCCGATGTGCTTGCCAGTGTACGTAACGACGGCACTGTGATTATCGTGTTGTCGGACAAAAATATCGCCAAAGGTCGCTTGCCGATTCCTGCGCTATTTGCTGTTGGTGCCGTGCATCATGGCCTGATTAACGCGGGCTTGCGTTGCCAAACTAATATCATCGTTGAAACCGCTACAACGCGTGATCCGCATCATTTCGCCTGCTTGATTGGTTACGGCGCGACAGCAGTTGTGCCTTATCTGGCTTACCAAACGATTAAAGAATTGGTCGACATGGGGCAAGTCGAAGGCACGCTGGAAAAAGCGGCGAACAACTTCCGCAAGGGTATCAATAAAGGCTTGATGAAAATCTTGTCGAAAATGGGGATCTCGACCGTTGCTTCGTACCGTGGTTCGCAGTTGTTTGAAGGCGTTGGGATTGGTGAAGAAGTCATCGATTTGTGCCTAACTGGCACGGTATCGCGTATTTCTGGGGCGAACTTCGCCGACTTTGAGGCCGACCAGCTCAAACTGAATAAATTTGCCTTCAATCCGATGCGCCCATTGGCGCAAGGCGGCTTGTTGAAATACGTCTTCGGCGAGGAATATCACGCTTACAACCCTGATGTGGTCATGCAGCTGCAAAAAGCTGTGCAGGGTGGAGAGTACAAGGAATACAGCAAATACGCGGCACTGGTGAATACTCGTCCAGTGGCGATGTTGCGCGATTTAATGGCTTTGCAAATTGACCCAGCTAAATCGATTTCCATCGACGACGTTGAGCCAATTTCATCGATTGTGAAGCGTTTTGATTCAGCCGGTATGTCGCTGGGCGCCTTAAGCCCAGAAGCACACGAAGCATTGGCTGAAGGTATGCATCGCCTTGGCGCTCGCTCGAACTCGGGTGAAGGTGGTGAAGACGAGGCGCGCTACGGCACGCCGAAAATGTCGAAGATCAAGCAAGTGGCATCAGGTCGTTTCGGCGTTACGCCGCACTACTTGGTGAATGCTGAAGTGTTGCAAATTAAAGTGGCCCAAGGTGCAAAACCGGGTGAAGGCGGCCAATTGCCGGGCGACAAAGTATCGCCGCTGATCGCAAAATTGCGTCACAGCAAGCCGGGCATTAGCTTGATTTCCCCGCCACCGCATCACGATATTTATTCGATTGAAGACTTGGCGCAGCTGATTTTTGACTTGAAACAAGTCAATCCAGAAGCGTTGGTTTCAGTGAAATTGGTAGCTGAGCCTGGCGTCGGTACGATTGCCGCGGGTGTCGCAAAAGCCTACGCCGATTTGATCACGATTTCAGGGTATGACGGCGGAACCGCTGCTTCACCGCTGGCTTCAGTTAAATACGCTGGCTCGCCGTTTGAATTGGGTTTGTCTGAAGCGCAGCAAGTATTGCGTGCCAATGGTCTGCGCGGCCGTGTTCGCGTGCAAGCCGACGGTGGTTTGAAAACGGGTCTAGACGTGGTGAAAGCCGCGATCATGGGCGCGGAAAGTTTTGGTTTCGGCACTGGACCGATGGTTGCGTTGGGCTGCAAATTCCTACGAATTTGCCACTTGAACAATTGCGCGACCGGCGTGGCAACCCAAGAAATCAAATTGCGCAGCAAGTTCTTTATTGGTCTGCCAGAAATGGTGGTGAATTACTTCACCTTCATCGCCCAAGAAACCCGTGAATTGATGGCGGCGCTAGGTGTACGCACGTTTGAAGAATTGATCGGCCGCACTGAAATGCTCAGCTTGATTGAAGGCGCGACTGAAAAGCAGAAAAAACTCGCGCTGGGTGCATTGCTGAGCCAAGGTACAACGCCAGATTCAGAAGCACGTTTCTGCGTGGATGCACGCAACCCAAGTTTCGACAAGGGTGAATTGGCTGAAGAAATGGTCAAAGACGCATTGGCTGGCATTAAAGCCAAAACACCACAACGTTTTGAATACGATGTACGCAATATTCACCGTTCAATCGGCGCACGTTTGTCGGGTGAAATCGCCAAGGCGCACGGCGCAGCCGGCTTGCCTGACGGTACTTTGCATCTGAAATTGCACGGCTCTGCGGGTCAATCATTCGGCGTGTGGAATGCGAAAGGTTTGACGCTGGAACTTGCTGGTGACGCGAATGACTACGTCGGTAAAGGCATGAACGGCGGCCAAGTGATTATCTATCCACCTGTGGGTAGTGAGTTTGCTTCGAGCGACGCAGTGATTGCCGGTAATACGTGTCTGTACGGTGCCACCGGTGGTGATTTGTACGCGGCCGGTATGGCGGGTGAGCGCTTCGCGGTGCGTAACTCAGGCGCGACAGCGGTGATCGAAGGCGTTGGTGATCACGGTTGCGAATACATGACTGGCGGCTGCGTAGTGGTACTGGGCGAAACTGGTTACAACTTCGGCGCGGGAATGACCGGTGGTTTTGCGCTGGTTTACGATCCGAAGCAAAAATTCGCGTATCGCTACAACAATGAACTGATTGATACCAATCTGATCAATGGCGAAGCCTACGGCGCGATTCGTGCCTTCTTGAAAGACAAGATCACGGCGCATGTGGCATTGACGGGTTCAAGCAAGGGTGCTGAATTGTTGGCGAACTTTGATGAAGCGGTTGATTACTTCTGGTTGGTGAAACCAAAAGTCGCCAAACTCGACGCGCTGCTAAAAGACTAATGTGTGAGGTGTGAGGAGGGAGGTGTGAGGTGTAAAACCCGCCCCGACTCACACGAAAGTGTATGGATTAAGGATGAGTGGTTTGGGAGTTCGAGGGTTTACCCCTCACTCCTCACCCCTCACTCCTCACTGAGGTAATACCATGTCAGATGTATTTCAGTTTCTGAATGTTGCTCGCAACCCTGGCGATAAAGTCGCGGTTGAGAAACGTAAATTTATATTTAAAGAAATCTACACGCCGTTGGATAAAACCAGCTCAGGCGAACAAGCTGGTCGTTGCTTGTCCTGTGGTAACCCATATTGCTCATGGGAGTGCCCAGTGCACAACCATATTCCGCAATGGTTGCAACTGGTCGACGAAGGCAAATTGTTTGAAGCGGCTGAATTGAGCCATAAGACAAATTCTCTACCAGAAGTCTGCGGCCGTGTTTGCCCACAAGATCGTTTGTGCGAAGGCGCATGTACATTGAATCAAGTCGATGCCGGTGCGGTATCGATCGGTTCGGTAGAAAAATACATTACGGACGAAGCCTTCAAAGCAGGCTGGCGTCCAGATATGTCGGGCGTGATCAAAACCGACAAAAAAGTGGCGATTATCGGCGCGGGCCCAGCTGGGCTTGGCTGCGCGGATATTTTGGTTCGCAACGGCGTAGCACCGGTGGTGTTTGATCGTTACGAAGAAATCGGCGGTTTGCTGACTTTCGGTATTCCAGAATTCAAACTGGAAAAAGACGTCATCGCGACACGCCGTAAAATCATGGAAGAAATGGGCGTTGAGTTCCGCCTGAATACTGAAATTGGTAAAGACGTGAGCATCGAAACATTGCTCGCTGACTACGATGCGGTGTTTATGGGCATGGGCGCGTACAAATACATGAAAGGCGGCTTTGCCGGTGAAGAATTGCCAGGCGTGATGGAAGCCTTGCCATTCTTGATCAATAACGTGCGTAATAGCATGGGTACCTTGGGCGAAGAAGCCTTTGTATCGATGACCGGCAAGCGCGTAGTCGTGCTCGGTGGTGGCGATACCGCAATGGATTGCAACCGCACTTCGATCCGCCAAGGCGCAGCGAGCGTCATTTGTGCTTACCGCCGTGACGAAGGAAACATGCCAGGCTCGAAACGCGAAGTAGCTAACGCGAAGGAAGAGGGGGTTGAATTCCAGTGGAATAGCCAGCCAGTGAAAATCGAGCAAAACGCCGATGGCAGCTTGGCATTGACTTTGGTCTCAACGCAATTGGGCGCGCCAGATGAAAAAGGCCGTCGTCGTCCAGAATTGATCGCTGGCTCAGAGCGCGTTGTGAATTGCGATCACGTGGTGGTGGCATTCGGCTTCTCGGCTGAGCCAGAAAGCTGGTTTGACGCGCAAGGCGTGAAAACCGATGATTGGGGCCGCACGATTGCTGCTGAAAAACAAGCCTTCAAACATCAAACAAGCAACCCGAAAATCTTCGCGGGTGGCGACCAAGTTCGTGGCGCAGATCTCGTTGTGCGTGCCGTTTACGAAGGCCGTAATGCCGCGGAAGGGATTTTAGAGTACATTGGCGCTTGGTAATCAGCCCAATCAAAAAGGCCTCGCTGTTGCGGGGCTTTTTTTTGTGCTTCTGAGTGTTAATTTGGCTGTGAATGTATCGGTAAAGGTGTTCAAAGCATGGAGCAATTAGCTTTAGGGCGAAATTTGCAGCGACAAGGTCAGCTTAAGCTGGCGATGCAAGGTTATTTAGACGGACTTGAGCGTTGTTTGAATGCGGCGGTGCCCCCTGCAGGGGTAGAGGCCGCGTATTGGTTGGCGATTGGGGATGTTGAGCATGAGGTAGGTCAATGGGCGCAGGCCTTGGCTTTGCATCAGCGTGGCTTTGCCCTAAGTGAAGATGAAGCCTTGCAATGCTCGGCAAAATTGGGAATGGCTGCTGATTTATGGGCGATGGGTGAAACTGCACTGGCTTTGCAGTTGCAGCAACAGGCGATGACCTTTGCAGACTTGAGTAATAGCCCACAGCTTTTAGCGCAATCAGCCCGCGTTTATCAATTGCAACAACAATGGCCACAAGCCTTGTGCCAATTACAAACCGCGGTACGTGAGCGTGGCGACGCATTGGCTCTTCACGTGGCGATTCTTGATATCTATTTGTGTAGCGGTTTAAGTGAGGGCGTGGCGAACGCGATTGAGCAGGCCAAATTGGCGCTATCAGTGCCTGCAGACAATCAGTTGCGTGAGCAATTATTTCGCAAATTAGCGCAAGTCAGCGAATACCAAAATGAATTTGCTGAGGCCGCAAATTATTATCAATCGGCACTTGCCTTGCATGTTGATGAAAAGAAACGCCAAAAACGCCCGCGTTGGTTACTCGATGTTGAGTTGCAATTGCAGCAAACGACCAATGAAATTGAAATGGACATACTACGCAATAAAAATGCGCAGCAGAATGAACATGTTCGCCGGCTGGAAAGCTCCCACTATCGTGAAGGTAAAACCCAACTGCATAATTTGGCGTACCTTCAGCTGAGTTGGCCCGAGTTATTTGCGCGGGCCGAGCAGGGTCAGGCGCTTTGTTTATTGCATTTAGCGGTGGATAACGCCAGTCACTTGCGTGAGGTTTTTGGCGATGAAGTTGCCGAAAATTATTTTGTGCAGATTGCTGCGGCCTTGAAATGTTGCCAGCCGGATGGCGCTGAATTGATCTCTGTGAGTCAAAGCGAATTTAGATTGGTATGGCCATTGGCGAATGAACAGGATGTGGCGCTGTTAACAAAGAAAATTCAGCAGCAAGTCAAAAAAATAGATAGTAGTTCTCTGCCTGAGGCGTTGTCCGTGAGCGTGGGGGCGACCGCTTATGTGGCCGAAGATACCTTGGATGTTTTGCAGTTACGGGCCAATTTGGCTTTGTATTTGGCGATGCGCCGCGGATCTGGGGCTTTAGTTTGGGAATCGGTATGAGTGCAAAATTAGATTTCGCTGACATGTTAGAGGCGGCAAGAGGGCAGTCTGAGCTTGGCTCGCCTCCGGAAGTGGCCATCGCTCAGCAGTGGGTTGCTGCGGCGCAAGGTGATGCGCTTCTCAGCGCAATAGCGTTGGATATTTTGGCGCATGCCCATCAGCACATGAGTGATCACAGCGCAGCGCAGGCGGCTTTTCGTGCTGCAGTTGCCGCATTTCTTGATGCAGGAAAGTCTAGCAAGGCATTAAATTCATTGGTTTTGTTGGGTACTTCATTCTTGATTGATGGCCGTCCAATGCTGGCCTTAGAGCAATGGTCTAAAGCGCTGGTTTCGGCGAGAGACTTGGGCGAATTACGGCAGTGTAGCAAAATTTATATGGGTATCAGTCAGGTCTATATTGGGCTGGGGCATGATGAGACGGCGTTGCATTACAACGAAATGGCGCTGAAGATTGCCAACAATTTGGGTGATACCTTATTGCAATGCGAGACGCAGCTTTTTGTGGCGAGTGACTATTTTCGCCTGCAGCGCTATACCGAAGCCTTGGCAGCCATTGACAATGCCGAGCATTGGCTAGGTGTTCCTGTCATCAATAAGGTCTGGTCGGCCGAGGTTATTTATTATCGCGGGATGATTCACGCCGCCCAAGGTTTGTTGGAGCAAGCCAAGATCGAGCTAGAAACTGCATATGCACTGAGTAGCCAAAATGAAAATTTGTGGGGCAGTGTGCATGCATTAAGTGTTTTGGGCGAGGTGTTATTGCAGTTGCAAGATCAGGGGTGTGAGAGTGTATTTCGGCAAGCTTTGGCTTTGTGCATACAAGTCTCAATGCCCGCGTTAACAAAGCGCTGTGCGAATGGTTTAATTCAGTTGTATTTGCAACAGAATCGCCCTGAAATGGCCTTGCCTTTGTATGCGTATTTGTTTGAGTCGCATCAAGAGGTGACGCAGCACCTGAGCCCACGGCATCGGCAACGCATTACTCAATTAGAAACACGCAGTCGTATCTTGCAATTGCAGCGTAGCGTAACTGAAAAATAATATATCTATAGGTATGTTGCTGTAGGCTTTTTATTTTATGGCATTGGTAGCTATACGTTGTAAAATATTTACTTGTTGCTTTGTTCTCCAATCTGGCTGCTTTCCCGTATAAACGCTGACGCTTTCGCGGTGTACACTGCATAGATGGAATCGCAAACTTTTCTCTCCGCATTTATCTTGTTGCTCTTGGTGACTGATCCCTTGGGCGGCATTCCGCTGTTCGTCGCAATGATGAAAAAAGTCCCTAAGGCGCGCCGCTGGCGGATGATTGCGCGTGAAGTGAGCGTTGCATTCGGGGTCTTGCTGCTGTTCATGGTATTTGGGCAAAAATTTCTGCAAGTGATGCATTTATCGCAAACCTCGCTCGGCATTGCGGGTGGTGTGATTTTATTTTTGATTGCATTGCGGATGGTGTTTCCGCATCCTGATGGTGTATTTGGCGATACCAGCGAAGGCGAGCCCTATATTGTGCCGCTGGCGATTCCGCTGTTGGCAGGGCCTTCGGCGTTGGCGACAGTGCTGCTGCTGGTTTCGCGCGATCCTGAGCGACTTTGGGTTTGGGTTGGCGCTTTGGCGCTAACGATGGGCGTCTGCGCACTGACCTTGGCGTTTTCAGAAAAAATCTCCCAGGTCTTGGGCGAGCAAGTCACCACGGCGTTTGAACGCTTAATGGGTTTGATTTTGACTGCGATTGCCGTACAAATGCTACTTGATGGTATTCGCCAATATTTAGCTTCGCTCTAACTTCGATTGCGATGCTAGTCAGTCAATTCAGCGCAGGTGTTTGATGCGCCACAACTCTAGCGGTAGTTTTGGCAACGAAGCGCTAAAAATGCCCTAAAATCGTTAGCTCTGCTTATAATTCCCCATACTCAGGAGTTTCCCTAATGACGCAAAATGAATTGAAAGAAGCCGTTGGCCGTGCTGCGATTGCTTACGTGCCAGAAAATTGTATCGTTGGTGTCGGTACCGGTTCGACCGCTAATTACTTTATTGATGCGTTGGCGGAAATTAAAGGCCAAATTCAAGGCGCGGTTTCATCTTCTGAAGCTAGCGTAGCTCGCCTGAAATCGCATGGTATTCCTGTGTTTGATCTGAATACGATTGATGAATTACCGGTGTATGTGGATGGTGCTGACGAAATCAATCATCAATTGCAAATGATTAAAGGCGGTGGTGCGGCGCTCACTCGCGAGAAAATCATTGCAGCGGTGGCAGAAAAATTCATTTGTATTTGTGACGAAAGCAAATTGGTCGATGTACTGGGTGCATTCCCATTGCCTGTTGAAGTGATTCCAATGGCGCGCTCGCACGTGGCGCGTGAAATCGTGAAGCTTGGCGGCCATCCTGCGTATCGTGAAGGCGTGATTACCGATAATGGCAATATCATTATTGATGTGCATGGCTTGTCGATTAGCCAAGCGTCTGAATTAGAAACGAAACTCAATCAAATCGTTGGTGTCGTTACCAACGGTTTGTTTGCGCATCGCCGTGCTGATGTATTGCTCTTGGGTACTGCAACTGGCGTAAAAACCATCAAATAATTATTACCGGCGATCTTAAGTGATCGCCACTATCTTTGCAGATGAAACAGTACTGTAATAAAAAGCTGGTATTTTGCATCGATTAACATACTGGAGAACCGTGTCATGTCAGAACATATTTCAAAGCAGTTTGATGCCGACTTGGAAGCAATTCGCTCGCAAGTGATGGGCATGGCCGGTTTGGTCGAAGAGCAAGTTCGTTTGGCAATGCAAGCTTTGGCGTCTGGCGATATTGAAATTATCGACAAAGTCATGGCGCAAGAAGCGACTGTGAATGAAATGCACGTCAAGCTCGATGATATGTGCGTGCATATGATTGCACGTCGCCAACCGGCAGCTACCGATTTGCGCATGGTGATGACCGTGATTAAATCAGTAGAAGACTTGGAAAGCATTGGTGACAAAGCCTACCGCATTTGCAAACGTGCCAAAAACATTTATGAATCAGGCCGTTTGCAAGTGCCGCGTTTCCACGATCTGAATCACATTGCTGATTTGGCATTGGAAATGCTTAGCAATGCTTTGGATTCTTTTGCCCGCATGGATGCGGTGACCGCGTCAGAAGTGATTCGTGCTGACGTGCAGTTGGATCAAGAATACTCTGCTTTGCATCGCCAATTGATTACCGTGATGATGGAAGATCCACGTTCAATTACCTTGATTTTGGATATCTTATGGGTAGCCAAAGCCATCGAGCGGATTGGTGATTTGGCGGTAAATGTCGCTGAGCACGTGATTTACTTGGTGAAAGGGCAAGACATTCGCCATAAAACACAGGCTGAAGTGGATGCGGTTGCATTGAAATAATATTGATCTTGGGCTTATTTAGTCCTTTTTTACCGCGTAAGACCAATAAAGGGTGGCTTTGGCCACCCTTTATTTATTTGGTAATTGCCATTGTGCGACGTAGCACGTATTGTTATGCCCGCAAGCCTGCGACCTATTGGAGTGAATACTGAATGAGCGACTGTTCTGTCATTGCCGCTGTTGATCTCGGCTCCAACAGCTTTCGCCTGCAAGTCGCTCGGGTGGTCGAAGGTTCTTTGTTTCCCCTTGATTCTTTAAAAGAAACCGTCCGTCTCGGCGCCGGTTTGGATGCGCAAGGCTGCCTGACTCAAGCGGCGATTGACGAGATGATCGAGGCCTTAGGGCGTTTTGGTGAGCGCCTAGTTGGCCTGCCGCCGCAATGTGTGCGAGCCGTTGCCACCAATACCTTCCGCATTGCGCGTAATAGCGCCGATTTTCTACCGCAAGCCGAAGCGGCCCTGGGGTTTCCAATTGAAATTATTGCCGGTCGTGAAGAAGCTCGGCTGATTTATATCGGCGCCGCGCATAGCCTACCCAGCACCAAAGAGCGCCGTCTGGTGCTTGATATTGGTGGTGGCTCGACTGAGCTGATTATTGGCAGTCAATATCGCTCGTTCAGTACCGAGAGTATTCAACTCGGTTGCGTAGGCTGGAGCGCACGGTATTTTCCCGATGGCATCATCACGCGCGAACGAATGGAAGCGGCTGAGCTGGCTGCTCGTGGGGCATTTTTGCCGCTAGTACCGACGTTTTATTCGGGAGAATGGCAGCGAGCGATTGGTACGTCGGGTACGGCGCGCTCTTTGGCGGATATTTTAGAGCTAAATGATTTGTCAGCCCTCGGGATTACCCGCGCAGGTATGACAGCGCTGCGCGAAAAAATGATTACTGCGGGTCATATTGACCAGTTGCAACTCAATGGTCTACGTAATGATCGGCGCCCGGTCTTGCCCGGTGGTTTTGCGATTATGTATGCGGCATTTGACATGCTCGGTATCGAACGGATGTCGATTACCTATGGCGCGTTGCGAGATGGCGTATTGTACGATTTGGTGCAGCGGCAAACGCAGTACGACGTTCGCGACCGTACCGTTGACTTTTTTCAGCGCCGCTATCATGTTGATGGCCCACAGGCTTATCGCGTATCACAGCTTGCTGGGACTTTATTTGATAGCCTGCGTGGTGAGACGCAAAGCGATGATGCCGTATTGGCGCGCAATTTAACCATGGCGGCTGCGCTGCACGAAGTCGGACGCTCGATTGCGCATGCAAGCTACCACAAACATTCTGCATATATTCTGCAGTACGCTGATATGCCCGGCTTTTCCCGTAGGGAGCAAATTTGGCTGTCGCGCTTAGTCTTGGCACACGCGGGTAGTCTGAGTAAATTGGCCAACCTAGAAATTAAGTCTGCAGAATGGGATGCCATCCTTTGCTTACGATTGGCCGTTTTGTTTTATCGTGCTCGCCTCGATGAAGCGCCACCGGTGGGTTTGTTATCCCACAGCGCAGAAGGATACTGTTTAGAACTTGATGCCGTGTGGCTTGAAGCGCATCCACTCACCTTATACGCCTTGAATGAGGAAATGAAAGCATGGCAAAACATGGGCGTAAACCTACAGATCAGCCCCGTCGCAAGCGCGTAAAAGCCCATCTGGCGGCCGATAAAGCGGGCGCCGCCCCTGGCACAATGCAGTACGTTGGCCGTAAAGCCCCTAATCCCACCCTTGCTACTTTGATTGAGTTTGGCCCGGAAGACACTGATTTTCTGGAGACGACGTTTGATGATGTCGAGTCAGGGCGCGAATATCAACCGACGTATTCAACACTTTGGTTGAATGTACACGGCCTAGAGAACCATAAACTACTCAAGCTCATTGGCAAGCGATTCAAACTGCATCCCTTGGTGCTAGAGGATATTCTCAATACCCAGCAACGGCCTAAAGTCGAGCAATATCCCGGCTATTTGTTTATCACTGCGCGTTTAGTGAGCGTGGATGAAGATGGGCAACTCGAAAGCGAGCAGGTTAGTATTATCGTTGGGCGTGGTTTTGTGTTGACCTTCCAAGAAAAACCAACCGGCACTTTTGCTTCGATTCGTGAAACCTTGCGTAGTAGTGAGTCGCAAATTCGAAAATTGGGGCCAGATTATCTGGTTTATTCCTTGCTGGATAAATTAGTTGATCGTTATTTTTTGGTTTTGGAGCAGCTCGGTGAGCGGAGCGAGAGCTTAGACGAGGCCATTAATGCGTCTCCAGCGCCGGAGCTAATGGCCGAAGTCCAAGATCTACGTCGATCTCTGCAATACATCAAGCGCAGCCTATGGCCTATGCGTGAAGTGCTCAATACTTTGCAGCGCGATGAGGCCGATTTTTTTCATAGTGAAACTCAGCTTTATCTGCGTGATGTCTACGATCACACGGTGCAATTGATTGAAACGGTCGAGTCCTTAAGGGAGATGGTCGCAGGCTTGCAAGAAATGTACCTCTCCCTGCAGTCGCAGCATCTGAATGAGCAAATGCGCTTGTTGACCGTGATTACGACGATCTTCATGCCATTAACGCTGATTGCAGGTATTTACGGTATGAATTTTGATCACATGCCCGAATTGAAATGGTCGTTGGGTTATTATTTTGCCTTGGGATTGATGGGATTGATTGCGGTCTCCTTAGGGCTGTTCTTTTGGCTGCGACGATGGGTTTGATGTGACGTATATTGACGTAGCCTTGGTTGGTTAAAGCCTACGTCAATATACCATTATATAAACCAAGCCAGTGCGAAGGTGCCGAGCATGGCCAGTGCAAAGCCGACTTTGGCGATGGCCCCAAGTAGCATCCCAATCACACTTGCGAACCCCACTTTTCCAGCATTCAACATATTTTGCCGCGCATACAACTCACCCGCTGCAGCACCCAAAAATGGCCCAATAATTAAGCCAGGCAGACCACCCAGCATCCCGAGTACCGAGCCAATGAGTGCTCCCCAAATGGCTTGCCGGCTAGCCCCTACGGTTTTTGCGCCCATTACGCCGGCTACATAGTCTAAGGCGCAGGAAATAATAGTGAGTACCAATAAGATGGTTAAGGACGGCCAGCCTAGGCGAATAAACTGATCATGCCACGCCAACAGCAGCATGCCGGCAAACATCAGCGGCGTTGAGGGGAGGAGCGGAAGGATGGTACCCGCTAGACCACCGAGTATCATCGCGCCGCCAAGCACCCAAATTAAAATGTCTATCGTTTCCAAAATTTATCCTTGTTGCTGTGTAGTGAGTCAATGGTATGTTGGGTATGACTGCATTATGCTGAAAAAGGTGCCAAGCAATACAAAAAATAAAATCATGCTAAAACAACCATTTATAGAATGTGCTTTCCATTGGTCGAAACAATTACGCCAAAAGAGTTGACGTAAGCTCTGGCTTGGTGTTTAATTGCGGCTCTTCGAAACGAAGCAGTGTTTCGAGTGGCTCGTTAGCTCAGTTGGTAGAGCAGCGGATTGAAAATCCGCGTGTCCTTGGTTCGATTCCGAGACGAGCCACCAGTATTTCGGTTTAGTCCGAAGCAAAAACCCGCAAGCGCAAGCTGAGCGGGTTTTTTGTTGTCTTGGGTATTGCTGGCGGTCCCTTTGGGCCTGATGGCTGCAGCCCGATACATCAATAAAAAAGACAGCCTAGGCTGTCTCAGACTGCTGACAAAGCCTTCCCAATTTGGAGGGCTTTGTGTTTTCATTGGGTATGCTTAAGCCTACATCCCCAATTCAGCATGAAATCGAAATGGTCACCCTCGAGCAGTTGGTGCCCAGCAATCATTTGCTCCGCCTC